>JAHEKL010000311.1 GCA_024638345.1 Gammaproteobacteria bacterium
CGTGATCTCTATGCCGAGCAGATCTGCCGCCACACTCGTCGAGGCAAAGGCCGTGCTACCGACGTCCGTCATGCCCACCAGCACCGGCCGATCATTGGAGGCGCTCAACAGCTCATCGATGCTTCGGGATCTCGACCCGGGTCCCACGAACCACACCGGATAAGCGGGACTGATGCGGCCTAGAGCAGTGAAGTCTTCGGTGGGGTGAAGCCCCTCGAGTTCACCCGTCAGCTCGGCGACCAGCAGCGAGTAGGCGTTCACGAGTCCCAGCGTTCGCCCGTCGGGGTCCGCGTCTCGAAGGACCCGCGCTCCGATCCGTCCCGCTGCGCCAGCCCGATTCTGGACGACGATCTCTGCGCCGATCGACCGCTCATAGAACGGCTCGAGGAGTCGCGATAGAACGTCGAAACCCCCGCCGGGAGAGAAAGGCACGATCCAGCGAACGGTCTCCCCGGCGGCAGCAAAGCAACCCGGGTACACGATGGTTGATTCGGTCCGGGCTCGACCGGCCTCCGAGGAGCACCCCCCGAGTAGAAGGAGAAGGGACGCCAGGGCCGTTCGACATCCAGGGAGTCGAGCAACGCGCACCGAGAAGGTACTCACGGGTCAGTTCGGGGGAAGCTACCAAGAGCCGTCCCTGCATGACGTTCGAGGATCGGGGCCAGCGACCGGCGGACGTCGGCGGTGGCCCGGAGCCTCTCTGCAGTCACGTCGGGCTCCTGGAACCCGAACGTCCTCCCTGCGGTCGTAGCCGTCGCGACGAACGCCGGATGATCGACGATGCGGGCGAGATGCATGGACAGGCACGACGAGAGCTCCGAAGACAGGCCGGGGGGGGCCACGACCATGCGACCCGCCTCCAACATCCCGACCAGAGCGGCGGTCTGGGCGGCGATCAGCCCGGCTCCCGCTGGAGCCTGGACGACTCCAGCGGCGAGCCCGTCACCACGCCCCAGGATGGGGACCCCGACGAGAGACCGATGTGCGGACAATGAGGTCTCGGATATCTGCAGGACCGGTCGAAGATCTCCGTCTTCGACTCGGTCACGGACGGACTCGAAGTCGGCCGCCACCAGATCGACCTCGCCCCGCATGAGGCCGAGCGAGTACTCCCGGCTGCCGGGGTATCCGGCGAGGTAGGAGACT
Organism: Gammaproteobacteria bacterium; assembly: GCA_024638345.1. Taxonomy (GTDB): domain Bacteria; phylum Gemmatimonadota; class Gemmatimonadetes; order Longimicrobiales; family Gaopeijiaceae; genus JAAXGI01. The sequence continues at coordinate 1,147 of JAHEKL010000311.1, forward strand.
TCGAGGTCCAGCATCTCGGCCACCACACTGATGGACACGAATCCGGAGCTGGCGAAATCCGTCAGCCCGAACACCACTGGACGCTCGTGATTCAGCACGGCCTCGATTCGGTCGAATGCCCCCCCGGCGCGGGCCAACCACACGGCGCTTTCAGCCGCGATCCGGCCAAGGGGTGTGAAGTGGTCCGTGGGGTGAAGCCCTTCGCCCACGTGGACCAATTCGGCGGCGAGAAGTGCCGTGGCATTGATCAATCCCAACGTCAGCCCGTCCGGCTCCGCGTCCCGAAGCACGCGGGCTCCCACCAGCCCCCCGGCTCCAGGACGATTCTGGACGACGATCTCGGCCGCGAGGGCCTGTTCGAGATACGGCTCCAGCAGCCGGGAATCGATGTCGTGACCACCACCCGGGGAATACGGAACGATCCAGCGAATGGAGCGTCCAGCCAGCTGCTCACATCCGTCTCGAGGTCGATCGGAAGAACTCGCTCCGCTATCCGTATCCGACCGGCAACCGGTCAACGACAGCACGATCAGCGCCGCGGCGCTCCAGTAGGGCAGGGGCCTAGCGGAAGATGGAGTCAAAGGTCGCATCCGGAAGATCGGGAAAACCTCACCCTCGGCTGGCCGAGCCCAACCCGCGCTTGTGCAGGAGAGGCTGCTTGCCAGGCGAAGTGACGTGGGGCTTCGCCCTGACCAGCTGTACCGTTTCGCTCTGTCGCCAAAAGGCTCTGGCCACGTCGGCAGCTGCGCTGACCTCGCCGAGGGCTTGGAGCAGTCCCTCCACTACCACTTCTTCTGCCGGCAGCGAAACGTGAGGGCTCACGACCAAGGCGAGCCGAGTGAGACCATCGGATCCCTCGATCTCCTCGATCTGATAGTCCAGCGGTGATCCTCCGAACCGAGACGGCAGCGCGGTCTCGATCACGTGCTCCATCTCACTCGCCAGCAGCGATACGCCCTCCCCCACGAGCTTCCCGAAACTGCGGATGTGACGCAGGTGCTGGGTCAGTCCCAGGGATTCGATGGAGCACCCGCACGACCGAGTCTCCATGTCCGCGCAATCGTCGAACTCCACATTGAAGAGCAGCTTGGGAGAGGAGGGTTGGAGGGAGGTGACGTGGAGCGAGGTCACGGTCTCGCCGCTGGAAGTGACGTCTCGGGGAAACCCGACGACGGCGACCATGTCCGAGAGAACGTGAACGTCTCCATCGTTCTGGTGGTTCGGGCATCCGATGCCGATGCGGCCGCACTCGCTAGCGCCGTAGTCGGTCATGATCGTGGCCCCGGATTCGAGGAGTCGCGCCGCCTTCGCCGGAGTCAGCGGCTCACCCGCTAGATAGAGCCAGGTCCGGTCCAGACGGATCCCCGCCCCGGACGCGGCCAACGCGATTCTCACACCGTTGCTCACCGTCGTGTTGAGGACCGCTCCCCCACGGGTGTCCCGCATCTCGCTCATCCACTCCGCTATGACCAGGGCTCGGTCGAGCGATACCGGTTCGGGCCAGGGCAACTCCGAGCCGAAGAGACGCCCCAGCGCAACGGTCAGATCGTTTGCCACCCTGAACTTGATACCAGGGCGGAAATCGGAGTGACCGAGTGGCGTGAACCATCGAGTAGGGGGATCACCCCACCGAGCCCCGCGGAGGAGTGAGTTGATTCCACTCCCCGACGGAAGCGGTGGTCGCCAGATACCATATGGAAAACCGAAAGCGCCCTGCGCGTCCAGGCAGATCATGCGATGCTCGGCCTGGACCGCAAGGTGGTCGAGATCCGTGGAGACCCGTGTCGCCCTTCCGGTCGATCCGCCACTGCGAACGCGTAGATAGTGAGAGAGGTGCGGATTATCGAACTGCTCCGGGCTTACCCGGATTTCGCGCCCGTCGCGGACCCGGCCGTCGACCCCCATCACACAGGTTCGTCCGCCGCGGAACC
>JAHEKL010000312.1 GCA_024638345.1 Gammaproteobacteria bacterium
CCGAGACCGAGCTGGCTCGGTCGCAGGCGAACATCCGGGCCCTCTTCGAAAGCACGGGGGACGCGATCTGGTCCGTGGACGCCAGACAGCGGCTGATCACGTTCAACACCGCGTACGCGCTCACCACCGAGGTCATGTCGGGGAAGGCCCCCAAGGTGGGCGATCCCATGTGGCAGGTCACCCCCGCCGAAGATCTGGAGTGGTTCAAGGAGTGCTACGATCGAGCGCTCGCGGGAACTCGCTTCTCGGCCGTCAGAGAGGACCGGATCGCAGGCCATGCGAGGGCCTACGAGCTCTTCTTCAATCCGATCGAAGCGGAGGATGGGGTCGGCGGGGTCGTAGTCTTCTCGAAGGACATCACCCCCCGCAGGATCGCGGAGGAGGCGCTCAGAAAGGCGAAGCTGGAGGCCGAAGAGGCGAACCAGGCGAAGAGCCAGTTCCTGGCGAACATGAGTCACGAGCTGAGGACCCCCCTCAACTCGGTCATCGGATTCGCGAACGTTCTGCTGAAGAACCGGTCCGGAAGCCTGGAGGAGAAGCAGCTCGGTTTCCTGGCGCGGATCGTGGCGAACGGCAAGCACCTCCTCACGCTGATCAACGAGATCCTCGACCTCTCGAAGATCGAGGCCGGCAGGATGGAGCTCGAGCTCGAACCGGTCGAGGTGAGTGCGCTGGTTCACGAGACGCTGCTCCAGATGGAAGGACAGATCAGCGGCAAGCCCGTCGCGCTTCGTAGCGACATCGAGAAGGAACCAATTCCGCTCATTGCCGATGCTGGCAAGCTGAAGCAGGTGATCATCAACCTCGTGGGTAACGCCCTCAAGTTCACCGAGCGAGGCGAGGTCGTCGTCCGAGTGGAGACCGACGACCAAGGTGCGGCCGAGCGCATCCGCGTGTGGGATACCGGACCCGGAATTCCGAAAGAGCGGCTCGACGCGATCTTCGAGGCGTTCCAGCAAGCGGACGGGAGCACGACACGACGCTTTGGCGGGACGGGCTTGGGACTCACGATTTCGCGCTCGCTCTGTGACCTGATGGGCTACGAGCTGAGCGTGAGCTCGGAGCTGGGCAAGGGATCGACCTTCACCATCCATCTCGCCGAGGGTGCCGCGGACGAGGAGAACGAAGTGATGCCGTGGCTGGATCGGGCGCCGACCGCGCGGTGGGCTCCGACGGCCGGGGATTCCACGCTCGAGTTCCAGGGACATACCGTCCTCGTGGTGGATGACGAGCCAGACTCGCGGGCCCTGTTGGAGCATCTGCTGAGGGATATGGGATGTACCGTCATCACCGCCACGGACGGGCTTCAAGGAATCGACACCGCTCGACGCGAGCAGCCGGATCTCATCACCGTCGATCTCATGATGCCCCGTATGAGCGGAATCGAGATGCTGCGAGAGATGAGTCGTGACCAGCTGCTCAGGGAGATACCAGCCGTGGTCGTCAGCGTGGTCGCCGAGGAGGAGTCGGAGCAGCTGCCGGTGTCGGTCGATCTCCTCCGGAAGCCGATCGATCGGGACGATCTAATAGCAGTGCTCCGACGGAACCTGTCGCGGGACTCCGGCAGGGTCATGGTCGTCGAGCCGGACGTCGACACGAGCGCGCGACTGGCCCGGTATCTGCGAAAGGCGGGGCTCGTGGTCTATACCGCCGAGAACGAGACGGTCGCAAAGCAGATCGTGCGACGTTCGGAGGTCGATCTCATCGTGACGGAGCTGGTCTTCCCTCTCACCGAAGGGCTGTCCGTCTTCGAGGAGCTTCGCTCCGGACCCGGGATCGAGAAGATCCCCGTCGTGATTCTGACCCAGAGAGACCTGTCCGACGAGGAACGGGGGGTGCTCTCGGACCGTGCTGCCGAGGTCATCCCCAAAGGGGCGGATGCCGAGGATGCACTGATCGATGTGCTCGACCGTCACTTCGCCCCAGGCGCGAGAGTGGAACGCAGCTGAGCCGAATCGGTAGGCGGACTGATGCCCGAGTTCCGCCACCGTATCGAGCTCGACCGCACCGCCGAAGAGCTCTTCGCTTTCCACGCCCGTCCGGGCGCGTTCGAGCGACTGTCTCCCCCGTGGGTCTCACTTCGGGTTCGCCGCCGGGCCGGTGGGTTGGAGGTCGGCGCAGAGGTTCATCTCGCGATCCGACGGGGTCCGGTCGAGCTCGACTGGGAGCTGAAGCACACCGAGTACGAGCGAGACCGACTGTTCGTGGACGAGCAGGTGCGCGGACCGTTCGCGAGCTGGCGACACGAGCACAGATTCGAGCCTCTCGAAGGTGGCCGATGCGCCCTGGTCGATCTGGTGCGATGGGAGCCTCCGCTCGGGTCCCTGGGCGAAAAGCTGAGTGAGCGCTACGTGCACGGAGAGCTGGCAAGACTCTTCCGCTTTCGCGAGCGGCGTCTCACGACCGACCTGGGTCTCTTCGAGGCCTACGGTCATGGCGACGGTCGCCGCGTCGCCGTCACGGGGAGCACGGGCCTGATCGGGACGGCGCTCACGAACCTCCTACGCGTCGGGGGATACCGGGTCCTGCGGATCTCGCGATCCAAGCGGGAATCCGAGGATTCATCGGAGCAGTGGCTGCAGTGGGACCCGAGCGAGGGGAGACTGGATCCCGCGGCACTGGAAGGGGTGCACGCGGTCGTACATCTGGCGGGCGAGTCCATCGCGGGCGTTCGATGGACGAGCTCGAAGAAGCGGGCCATCCTCGAGAGCCGAGAGCAGGGCACCCTCCTGCTCTCCCGAACGCTGGCGGAGCTGAACCGGCCTCCCGAAACCCTGGTGGCGGCTTCGGCCGTGGGATATTACGGGCATCGAGGAGACGAGCGACTCACGGAGGCGAGCGAATCGGGGGACGGTTTCCTTGCGGAGGTGTGCAGGCGATGGGAAGCTGGGACTCACGCAGCGCGGGCCGTCGGGATTCGTACGGTGCATCTTCGTACGGGTCTGGTTCTCTCTCCCGCCGGTGGACCCCTCGAGACTCTCCTGGTCCCATTCGGTCTGGGATTGGGGGGGCGGATCGGATCGGGGCGACAATACATCTCCTGGATCGACCTGGACGACCATACGGGCATGATCGTC
>JAHEKL010000057.1 GCA_024638345.1 Gammaproteobacteria bacterium
CACGCGCTCTCCGTTCAGGTAGACGCCGCCCTGCTCCACCCCCCGCCGCGCCTCTCCGCGCGAGGATGTGAGCCCCACGTCGGCGATCAACGCGATCAGATCCAACCCTTCGCCAGCCAGGCGATCCGCTGGGAGAGAGCTCGAGGGCACATCCGCGAAGATGTCCTGGATTTCCTCCGCGCTCAGCCCCGCGACCTCCCCACCGAACAAGACCCGGGAGGCCGCTCGGGCCCTCTCGACCCCGGTGTCTCCATGGACTCGACGCGTCACGTCCTCGGCGAGAGCCTCCTGAGCTTCTCTCTCGTGGGGCCGATCCTCCACGGCTCGATCCAGCGCCTCGATCTCGGGCTGGCCGAGTAGGGTGAACAGCCGAAGGTAGCGACCGACGTCCGCGTCGTCCGTGTTCAACCAGTACTGATAGAAGCGGTAGGCGGAGGTCCGGCTCGGATCCAACCAGACCGCGCCTCCCTCCGTCTTGCCGAACTTGACGCCCGAGGCACTCGCTAGCAGCGGAAAGACGAGTCCATACGCCCGCTCGCCGGCGACGCGACGGATCAAGTCGATTCCACCGGTGATGTTGCCCCATTGGTCACTTCCGCCGATCTGAAATCGGCAGCCGTGATCCTCGAAGAGCCTCAGGAAGTCGTAGGACTGCAGCAGCACGTACGAGAACTCGGTGAAGCTGATCCCCGCCTCGTCCTCGAGCCGGCGACGGATCGACTCCTTTCCCAGCATGATGCTGACCGGGAAGTGCTTCCCCACGTCGCGCAGAAACTCGAGAAGCCCGATCTCGCCCAGCCAGTCCAGGTTGTTGACCATCCGCGCGGCGTTCGAAACGCCCTCGAAGTCCAGGAAGGCCTCGAGTTGCACGTGCACCTGTTCCGCGTTGGCTCGAGACTCGTCCAGGCTCAAGAGCACCCGCTCCGCGCTCTTTCCGGACGGATCACCGATGAGACCCGTGCCCCCACCCACGAGCGCGATCGGCGTGTGGCCGGCTCGCTGGAGATGCACGAGACCCATGATCGGAAGGAGGTGGCCGACGTGGAGGGAGTCGGCGGTCGGATCGAAGCCGGCGTACACGGACTGCGGACCCTCCCGTAGCGCCTCCTCCGTGCCCTCGGTGAGATCCTGTAGCATACCGCGCCAGCGGTATTCGTCGAGGAGCGGGCTCGGGCTCATGGTCGGGAGGTCTGGGGACGGAGTGCGAACGTCTGAGGGCTCACGAACATAGGTCGCGCAGCCGGGCTCGGTCCACCTTGCCGTTCGCGGTCCGAGGTAGTGCGGAGATCACTCGCGATTCTCGGGGTCGCTTCGCCGGTTGGAGTCGGGTCCGCGCGAAGTCCAGGAGGTCTTCCAGAGTCGGTGCGCGCTCTTCGTCCTCTGGGACGACGATCGCGACCACGCGCTCTCCCCAGGCCGGGTCGTCGGCCCCCACGACCGAGACCTCACGGACCATGGGGTGCTCGACCAGCACTCCCTCCACCTCCCGCGGGTCCACCGTAACGCCCCCCGTCACGATTCGGTCCGACACCCGCCCCGTGACCCACAGATCTCCGTCCTCGTCGAGATACCCGGTGTCGCCGGTGTACAGCCAGCCGTCTTCGTCGAGGTCGGACCCCTTTTTCAGTCCCGCCGCGATGCTAGGACCCCGCACGAGGATCTCCCGACCCCCCTGGGCGAGGGGAGGCCCAAAGCTCAACTCCACACCGGAGAGCGGCCATCCCACGCTTCCGGGTTTCTCGCGAACGCTCGACGGCCCGGCGGTCGCGACCTGGGACGTCGTCTCGGTGAGTCCGTAGGTGAGCGCGATCGGGTACCCCGACTCGAGCGCTTCCTCGAGCAGCGAAAGCGGAAGGGCCGCTCCCCCGATCAGCAGGCAACGGAGCGTTCTCGGCACAGGCCGATCGCCGCGCGCGTCCATCAAGCGCTCCAGCATCACCGGAACCATCGATGCGTGAGTAATCCGACCGTCGTCCATCAATTGTGCGACCTCGGCCGGGTCGTACCGAGGCCGGGTCACCAACGCGCATCCGACCACCGCCGCCCTGTGGATCAGAGCGAGACCTCCGATATGAGCCGTCGAGAGAGAGGTCAGCCAGCGATCGTCGCTACCGAGATCGAGTCGCTCCGCAGCGCGTCTCGCCGAGAAGAGGAGGTTCTCGTGGGAGATCCCGATCGGCCGAGGCCTGCCTGTCGTTCCCGAAGTGAGGATCCGAGCGGCGATACCCCGGTACGGATCGACGGCGACCGCCGTCGCCTTCGAACGATCCGTCGCGTCGGTCGCGCGCATCCAGGTCTCGACGTTGTCGGGGCGGTCGACCGAGAGGATCGGCTCGGGTAGTGCGGCGAGGGCTCGCGCGATCTCCGGCTCGGGCCAGGACGGGCCGAGTGGAAGGAGAGTCGCGCCGATCCTCGCGACCGCGTGAACGAGCGCGACCGCCTCCGGCGAGGGCGGCAGACGCATGGCGACATTCGTCTGGCGCTCGACACCCCTGGCATTCAATGCGTCCGCCAGCCGATCGACCCGCGTGCTGAGCTCCCCGTAGGTCCAGCGGACACCGCCGGGATCGATGACCGCCAGGGTCGTGGGTGACCTGCCCGCAACCTCCTCCAGCGGATCCATACCGGCCCCGATCAGAGGTAGGAGCCCAACACGAAGCCGACGGCCAGAAGGCCTCCATACCAGGTCACTCCGCGAGCGACCTCGCCCAGAGCCCGGTTGAGATCGGCCGGCCGCCGGTAGTGAAAGACCGTATCTACGGTCCGGAGCGCGGGCCCAAGACCGAAGAGCGCGAGGAGCGTCCAAGCGGGCCATTCAAGGAACCCGACGCCGATAGGTGGCACCGCCGCCGTGACGAGGACCAGAAGGACGAACTCGGCCCGCGTACCATCTGCGCCGAGGCGGACCGCGAGGGTCCGCTTCCCGGCCCGAGCGTCGGTCTCGATGTCCCTCAGGTTGTTGACCACCAGAAGCGCAGTCGTAAGCGACCCTACCCCAGCCCCAGCCAGCCACACTCCGGGCTCCAGGTCTCCCGCCTGTACCCAGTAGGTACCAGCGACTGCGACGAACCCGAAGAAGACCATCACGAACAGGTCTCCGAGCCCGTGATAAGCGAGCGGGAACGGGCCACCCGTGTACGCCACCGCACAGATCAGCGAGACCACCCCGACGATCAGGATCGGAAGTCCGCCCACCCAGACGAGGTATAGACCGACGACGATCGCAGCCCCCAGGACCAGAAGGGTCGCGTTCAGCACCTGTCGCGGCGCCAGGAGACCCGCCTGGACGACGCGTGTGGGACCCACCCGGTCGTGGGAGTCCCCGCCCTTCCGATGGTCGAAGTAGTCGTTCGCGAGATTCGTCGCGATCTGGATCAAGAGGGCCCCGAGCAGCGCGGCGGCTGCCGGCAGCGCTTCCATGACCCCGTGAAAGGCAGCCAAGGCAGTTCCGACGACGACCGGCGAGACCGCGGCGGGAAGCGTTGCCGGCCGCGCGGCCATGATCCAGGCCCCGAGCCTCCCCGGGCTGTCCCTCTGCCCCGCGGGTCCGACCTCAACCGTCACCATCGGCCGCCTTCACCACGGGAGCCACGGATAGCGTCTGAAGTCGGGCTTTTCCTTGTTCAGGAACGCTTCCTTCGCCGCTTTCGCCTGATCGGACATGTAGAACAAGAGCGTCGCGTTTCCGGCCAGCTCCTGAAGACCCGCCTGACCATCCACCGCCGCGTTGAAGGAGCTCTTGAGCAGACGGATCGCGAGCGGGCTCTTGTCCAGAATTTCTTGCGCCCACTGCCAACCCACCGATTCAAGCTTCTCCAGGGGCACCACGGCGTTCACGAGCCCCATCTCGAGGGCCTCCTCCGCCGAGTACTGTCGACACAGGTACCAGATCTCGCGTGCCTTCTTCTGACCCACGATGCTCGCCAGATACGAGGCACCGAAGCCACCGTCGAAGCTCCCCACCTTCGGACCGGTCTGTCCGAAGACGGCGTTCTCGGCCGCGATGGTCAGGTCGCAGATGACGTGCAGTACGTGCCCACCCCCTATGGCGTAGCCCGCCACGAGCGCGATCACCGGCTTCGGCATGCTCCGGATATACCGCTGCAGCTCGAGCACGTTCAGACGAGGAAGTCCGTCGCCCCCCACGTATCCGGCGTCTCCCCGGATACGCTGATCCCCTCCGGAGCAAAACGCGTACTTCCCGTCCTCGGCGGGGCCGTTGCCCGTGAGGAAAACGACGCCCACGCTGACGTCTTCGCCGGCATCTCGAAACGCTTCCTGCATCTCGAGGAGCGTTTCGGGACGAAACGCATTTCGCACCTCCGGCCGGTTGAACGCGATTCTGGCGACCCCGTCTGCCTTGTGATAGGTGATGTCCTGATAGCGCTTCACTTCCTTCCAGTCGGGCTGGGTCATTCGGTCTCCTGGGTCTCGAGCGCTACGGTCGTCATCCCCTCTCGGTGGTCGTTGCGGTCCCCACCGCCAGCGAGATCGCTTCTATCACCCCTTCGCGATGGATCCGATTTCGATCGCGATCGGTCCGTACCTCCAAGATCCCGCTGCCTTTCCAGCCCATCGCCTCCTCCCACGCGTCACCGAGGTCCGATCCGACTCGGGCGGGCGTCGACTCCGCAGCCCGCGCGAGCTCATCCGCTGATTCGCGACTCACGTCCAGATGGGGGAGCCCGTGGAATGCGGAGAGGAGACTCAGGTCTCTTCCGTGAGGCGTCGCGAACAGCGGGGTGAATGCCGGCTCGAACTCCCGAATCGGCAGCAGATGGAAGATCCCGCCTCCGTCGTTGTTCATCACGACGACGACCACCCGCACGCCCGGGTGCCGCAGGCTCGCGAGACCGTTCGAGTCGTGGAGCAGCGCGAGGTCGCCCACGATCGCGATCACCCGGCGGCCCGAGGCGAGCGACACTCCGGCCGAGGTAGAAATGATCCCGTCGATCCCGCTCGCCCCACGGTTGCCGACCACGGTCAGGGACCGCGGGTGCGCCGGTACGAAGGTGTCGAGGTCGCGGACCGGCATCGAGTTCGAGACGAACAGCACGTCTCCCGGGTCCACCCGCGCGACGAGGTCTGCGACGATCCCTCCTTCGAAGTGGCTTCCGAGCGCGATCCTGCTCACCTGCGCCCGGACGTCGGCCTCCACCTCGGACCAGAGGGACGATGAACGCTTGCTCCGCCGGGAAGCCTCCGACTCCTGGACGAGCTCCTCGAGGAACCGAACCGGGTCCGCGGCGATGACGCGGGTCGCGACGGCGAGATGGTCCTTCCAGCGCCCACCCCCACTGATGACGAAGTGCTCCACGTCTTCGAGCGATCGGAGCCACCGGCCCAGCATCGCAGACGTCGGTGGCGAACCGATACGGATGACCAGATCGGGTCTCAACGACTCACGAAGCGCCGGGCTCGAAAGGGCGAGATCGTAGCCACCCACGACCGGCTCGTCTCCTCCGCCGCTCTCGTAGTACCGGGCACCCGAAAGAGCGTCGGCAAGGAGCGGGACGCCGAGAACGCGAGCCGCTCTCCGGATCACGGGCCCCACCTCCCATGGGCGCGGAACCACGCCAGCCACCAGGACCGGCGCCTGGCAACCGTCGAGGGCGTCCAGCAAAGCCGTCAGGTCGGCGTCGGTCGGCCCGGCGCGCATCGCGCGAACCTGGGTCCACGGCTTACCGGCCGCCCTTCCGCTCGATCCGGGTGTGCGGCCCTCGGCAAGCTCGGCCGGAAGGTCGCCGGGCACGACGGACGGCTCGAGCGGCTTCGCGAACGGTAGGTTCAGATGGACGGGCCCCGCCGGATCGCCCAGCGCCGCAGCGGTCGCCCGGCAGGCAACGGATCTCAGGTGGCGGAGGGTTCGCTCCGAGACCTCGGAGGGAGACAGCTCCTCGAAGAGTCGAACGTACCCGCCGAAGATCCCACGCTGCTCGATGGTCTGATTCGCGTCGGCCCCTCGGAGCCACGGGGGACGGTCGGCGGTGAGGATCAGAAGGGGGGTTTCCGATTGCGCAGCCTCCACCACCGCAGGAAGCAGATTCGCGACGGCCGTCCCGGACGTGGTGACGACGGCCGCGGGCGCTCCGGTGATCTTGCCGACTCCCAGACCGAGAAAACCGGCGGAGCGCTCGTCCACCTGGGGCGTGACCTGCAGCCGCGAGTCCGAGGCCGCCGCCAGAACCAGGGGTGTCGAGCGTGATCCGGGGGAGACGACGACGTGCCTGAGCCCACATCTCGCCAGCTCGTCCACGAGCGCCCGACCCCAGAGCTCGTTTCGGTTTCGTGAGCTCATCCCGTTGCGACGGTCGTGAGAGACGCCCGGGTTCCGTGCGGGTAGCGGGCCGGCCCCCGCACCCTACGGGCCCTCGGGCGGTTCGCCGGCGCCGACACGAAGCGCACGGAGCGCCGGTTCGAACTTGAGCGCGGTCTCCTCCCACTCCCCCTGCGGATCGGACCCGGCGACGATACCGGCACCTGCGAACAGCCGCCAGCGTCTTCCCTCGCCGATCGCGGCGCGGAGACCCGGAACGAAATCCCCCTCGCCGGCCAAGTCGAACCAGCCGATGGGTCCCGAGTACCAGCCGCGATCGAATGGCTCTGCCGTCCCAATCACAGCCCGGGCATCGGCCCTCGGGCTTCCGCACACGGCCGGGGTGGGATGCAGCGCCTCAACGAGCGAGAGGATATCCTCACCCGGCCCGGGAGCCCCGCGGATCACGGTCTCGAGGTGTTGAATCCGAGCCAAGGCCAGTACACGCGCCTCCTCTTCCACTTCCATGTCGGTGAGCCGAGCGTCGAGCGCCTCGACCATCTCTTCCGCGGTGAGACGGTGTTCGCTCCGATCCTTCTCGCTCTCCAGGAGAAGTTTGGCAAGCGCCTGGTCCTCCTCGTCCGTCTTTCCTCTCGGAATCGAGCCCGCCACCGCGGTGGCGCGGAACCGGCCTCTCCGCAGCTCCGCCAGGATCTCGGGGGCAGCTCCCAGGAATGTCCTGCCCGCGTGCGGCTCGTACAGATAGACGTGAGCGCGTCGATTCTCGGATCGGAGAAACCGAAGGCTGACGAGCGGATCGACCGGACGGGGGAACTCCGCGTCCAGCACCCGGGCGATCACGACCTTCCGAAGCGCGCCGCTCTCGACCTTCTCGAGGATCTCGGTGACGGCCTCGTTCCATCGAGCTCGCTCCGGATCCTCCGCGGCATCTTCGCTGCTCCGGGGCTCCTCCTCCGGTCCTTCTCTCGCCGGATGCGAGCTGACCGACTCGGTCGTCGTCGGGGGGGAGCTCTGGGAGCCGCTCAGGACCTCCAGCAGCGTGCTCGCCAGCTCTTCCGTCTCCGGATCGGAGCCCGGCATGCCCCACGGCGTGATTCCCGCCACACGGAAGCGTATCTCTCGGTCTCGCGCCTCCAGAAGCACCCGCGGAAGAATGAACCCCGCGGCTGGAAAGCCGGACCAGGTCCCGTCGACGCCCGGGTCGTCTACGAACGAGAATCCACCGAAGAACCGGGGTCTCTCCCGGAACGGTATGCTCGCCCAATCCTTGTAGATCCTTCGGAATATCCGGTTCGACTCCGTCCGCACCTCGTCGAAGCGAGAACGTGCGGAGCCCGCTAGAACCTCGATGCGAGCCAGGGCTCCACCCCAGGCCACCCAGCGGTCCTGGCGGCCCCAGAAGCCCCGCGGCTCTCCCTCGAGGGCCTCGAGAAAGCGGATAGGATCCGCGCCGGGGACGTTGAAGATCTCCCCGTGGAATCCTGCTCCTGATCGAATCGATGTGGGGCTCGGCGGCATCGCGAAATCGAAGCGCCCCGGCCCGGCGGACGGCAGTCCGCGGCAAAGAGCGCGCTGAAGCTGGCTCATTTCAGAATGGCGAGAACCGAATATAGTACCGCGGTCGGATTCAGCAGCAAGCTCCGCGCTACGGAGGGGCGAGCGAACGGGAACGGTTGGCGCGAGCCTGCCACTGGAAGTAGTCTGCCGGAGGCCAACCCACCATCGAGAACGGCTGCTTCTTCGGAACACCCGACGGTGTCGCCTGTACGAGGCGCGGTCCCGGGGATCGGAATCCAGCGCACGTCTAATCCTGGGCCGCGATGGCAGAGACGTCCGTGCGCTCAGGAGACGAACCCGTGACGAACACTCTTCACCGAAGGCGCGCGAATCGAGCGTTGGCGGCCCTGCACTGGCTACCAAGGGCGCATTCGTGGGGTGCGTTCGTCCTCGTAGCCGCTGGAGCTCTGGTCCACGCGGGCCCGGTCTCCGGTCAGGGGACGCCGCTCGCTCCGGGTAATCAGGCTCCTCCCGGCTCTCCTCAGGCCCTCATGGCCGAATACCAACAGGTCGAAGCACGGCTGGGACAGCTGCAGGTTCAAGTCATTCAGGAAGATGCAGAGCTTCAGACCCGCCGATCCGCGATCGACGAGATGGTGCTGGCGGCGATGGTGGAAATCAATCCGGAATCCCAGGCGCACATCGATCGCCTTTCCGAGCTGAGCGAGGAAGCGACGGTGGCTCAGCAGGCTCAGGACAACGAGTCGATGCAGTCGATCATGAACGAGGCGATGACGATCCGGTCGGCCCTGGACGCCGCACAGTCGGAGGCGATCCTCCGCGAGGACGTCCGTTCAGAGATCCAGAGCTTCGAGGAAGTGCTGATGGAGAAGGTCGTCGAGATCGATCCGGAAGCGAGGGATCTCGTCATTCGATTGGAGGAGCTGGCCGCGGAGCTGACGGAAGCGACGCCCCCGGGCGGCTCCTGACTTCGGACGGCTGACTCGTTCCCACCACATGAGGTCGGGCGGAGGCTGCATCTCGGCCGTCACGCATGCTCGCGCACGGGCGGTGCTGTTCTCGACCACCCTCATTCTGTGTGGTCTTACCGTTCCGGCACACACCCGTGGACAGACGATCCTCAACACCGAGCGTTTCCAGCTCGACGAGGTGACCGGGCCCCATCTGAGCGCGGACCTGTCGGCCTCCCTCAAGCGCGGAAACGCCGAGGTCCTCGACGTCTCCACTTCGGGCATGGTGGGTACCGTGGTCGGCCGCCACTGGCCCAGGCTGATCTTCGGAGGACGGTACCTGTCGACCAAGGACAGATCCATCCTCGACGACCAGTTCATACAGATCCGCTACTCGTACATCCTCTCACCCCGGACCCGCACGTTCCACTTCTTCCAGGCGCAGGAGAACCTCACCCTGCTCCAGGAGAGCCGCTTCCTCCTCGGGACGGGTGTGCGAAGGACTTTTTTCGAAAGTGAACGCGTGTCGCTGGCCCTGGGAACGGGTGTCATGGGGGAATGGGAGACCCTCGATCCCGATCGCCTGGAGCCGTCCGATTCGCCGGAAGAGAACACCCTTCGTATGGCCAACCTCGGAGTACTGACCTGGACGGCGTCCTCGGGCGCGCGTCTACTCAACATCTTCTACGTGCAGCCCGATCTCGGCGATCTCGGCAACGTGAGAGTACTGAACGACCTCGATCTATCCATGCCTCTGACCGAGTCTCTAAGGGCCACGCTGCGTTTGGAGTGGCGCAGGGACTCGCGTCCCCCCGCGACGCTATCCAAGGACGATCTCAGCCTACGGGCGGGGTTCGCGCTGGAACTGTCCTAGAGCGCTGTTCCGGTCCGAGTCCTGGAACCTTGCAGAAGCAAGTCGCGTACGACCCAATGTACCGCGCAGCTTCAAGGCGGGGGGTTCCATTGGGGGAGGAACTGTCCGGCGCCGTTTGGACGGCGTCGGGCGCGCACCGCGAGTCTCCATCCCGGAGGGCTTCCCGTGGGCCAGATTCTCAGCACTTTCCCGATCACCGGACGACTCGTTCGAAGATCGCTCGCGCCGATCCTCGCGTCTGCGGGGCTCCTGCTGATGATCCCGGCGCTGCCGGGACCCAGCGCCTCGACCCTCGAGGCACAGGATCTTCCTGGTTCGTTCGGTAGACCCGATCCGGATCCGGACTTCTTGTTCCAGCGGCCACGGTTCTCGATCGGAGTGCGGGGAGGTGTCTTCTTGCATGCCGCCGGCAGCGACCTGTTCGACTTCACGGAGGAGCGCTTCACGATAGACCGATGTCGCGTCCTCAGCGTCGATCCCTGTGCGTATCGAGGCGTGTCCTTCGGTGCCGAAGGCGCCGTCTGGATCGGGAACCGTGCGGAGATCACCTTCGGGGTGGACGGAAGCCGTGTCACCCTGACCTCGGAGTACCGTGACTTCGTGGAGGATGATGGCTCACCGGAGGGTGTCCCGATTCGTCAGTCCACGAGACTCACGGAAGCTCCCACCGTTTCGGTCGGTGCCCGCTGGTACGCCTTCGATCGCGGAGAGCGGCTCGGGCAGTTCGTCTGGCTCCCTCGGTCCTGGAACGCCTTCGTCGGAGGAGGACTCGGAGTCACGGGGTACGAAGTCAAGCTGTGGGGAGACTTCGTCGACGAGGTCGACAATCTCATCTCGACCGAGCAGTTCGTCTCGAGTGGGCACTCCTTCTTCCCGTTCCTGAGCGCGGGGCTGGAGCTCTCGATCTCCGACCAGACTGCGCTCATGCTCGAGGGTCGATATCTTTGGGCTAGCGACGGGCTGGGCCGGGACTTCGGAAGCGACTTCGTCGAGCCGCTGGATCTGTCGGGAGTCCGGCTCACCGCCGGCTTCTACTACCGCAACTGACATGGAGTCCACGATGCGTAGCAGAGTGATTGTCGGGATCCTGGGCCTGCTGGCCGTTTCGGGAGCGCCCCAACCCGTGTCCGGTGCGGAGGTCGATCCGATCCTGCCTCAGGACGCGCAGTGGCTTCCGTGGATCGGTTGCTGGGAGGGGGCGGCCGAAGTCGGTGGAGACGAGACCGACGCCTTCGTGGTTTGCTTCAGGCCGCTCACAAGAAGCGACGGCGTCGAGATCCGCACCTACTCGGAGGGCGAGCTCGTCGCGACCGAACAGATGGTCGCCGACGGATCCGCACAGGACCTGGAGGAGGGAGGCTGTGAGGGGGAGCGCACGGCCGGCTGGTCCTCGGATGGCACACGGTTGTTCCTCGTCTCCGATCTCGATTGCGGCGGTGGGGTGACCCGGACGACCCGCGGGGTGCTCTCGATGCTTCCGGCGGCCGGGGGCTGGTTGGAGATCCAGTCCGTGCAGGCAGGTGAGGAGCCCCCGCTCATCGGAATCCGGACGTTTCTGCCGGCAGAGGAATCGCTCCTGGCCCAGGACCAGATCCTCGACCCCACGATCGGCCGAGAGCTCGCGGTTCGGACGGCACGCACGCAGGCCGGGCGCCCCCTCACACCCGAGGCGCTCGTCGAGACCGTCGAGCGAACGGGCGCCGGGGTGACCAGTGCCCTCATCGTGGAGCGTGGTGACTCCTTCGGACTCGATGCGGACTTGGTCCGGCTTCTAACAGAGAAGGGTGTTCCGGGTGAAGTGCTCGATGTCATGGTGGCGGTGAGTTACCCCGAGCGGTTCCAGGTCACGGGAGGCGGAGGACAGCCTGAAGTCGAGTCGGTTGCCTCGACGGACGTCGGCAACCGGGATTGGCCGCGCAGACGTTATTCACGCGGCTACTCCCCGTGGAGCCTAGGCTACGATCTGTACTGGGATCCTTTCTGGTCCAGCGCCTACCGCTTCGGGTACGCCCGGTACGGCTACGGGCTGGGCTACGGCCTCGGCTATGGGCTCGGCTACGGATTCGGGTATCCGGGCTATGGATACGGCGGGTTCGGCTATCGGTCGCCACGTCTCATCTTCATCGGCGATCCGGTCGTCCAGGACCGGAGATCGCTGAGCCGAAATCGTGGAGTGGTGACCGATGGGGGCCGAGGGGCTCGCCCCTCGGGTCGAGCTGCCCCGTCGAGCGCGTCACCATCCCGGACTCCGCTGTCGCGTTCCTCCGGCGCTCGGGCGC
Organism: Gammaproteobacteria bacterium; assembly: GCA_024638345.1. Taxonomy (GTDB): domain Bacteria; phylum Gemmatimonadota; class Gemmatimonadetes; order Longimicrobiales; family Gaopeijiaceae; genus JAAXGI01. Next base: position 11,899 of record JAHEKL010000057.1, read on the forward strand.
AACCTCGGTCCTCTTCGGGCGGATCCCGAGCCGCTCCGTCCTCGTCGTCCTCGTCCGGCAGAAGCTCCGGCAGCGCGCGTAGGGCACGTCCGAGAAACTGAGGCGGGCGGGGCAATCGACGAGGAACGATAGTTGGAGCGTTCAGCCTTGATGGAGCAGTGCACCCTCCCCGCAGAGGGAATGGACTGCCCGAGTTGTGCAAAGACCGCGACCCGGGGGCTTCTCGAGGTCGAGGGTGTGCATTCGGTCGATCCGGACATCATCGCTCAGCAGATCACCGTCCGATACGACCCGGGCAGCGTCACTCCTACCCGGCTAAGTAGCTCACTTCGAGCGCTGGGCTACGGCGCCC
>JAHEKL010000058.1 GCA_024638345.1 Gammaproteobacteria bacterium
GTGGGTGGCCTGACCGGTGTTGGGCAAGTCTACGCCTTGGAGGAGCGGGTGATTGGTCAAGCGCTCCGGCGTATCCCCGTTCGGAATCCACCAAAGGTGCTCGCCCGTATTCATGTCGATTGCGGTGATTCGGCCGTACGGAGGCCCGAAGAACGGAATCCCGTCGATGTTTCCGACGCCCCCCGGAACCGGCGCGTGCGTCCACTCCACGGGGGTGAGTCCGGATTGCCCGGTGAGCTGAACGTCGCGCTCCTCACCCGGGATCAAGGTGAACGCGCTGCACGATTTCACTGACGCCACGTATATGATGCCGGTCTCGGGATCGGCTGCGGTGCCTCCCGGAATGTTGGATCCACCGCCGGCGGACGGGCAGAAGAGGGCTCCCTTCTTCCCCTCGGAGTTCATCGCATGAAGGGGGGGATGGTACAGCGACGGTCCGTAGTCCCATTCGTTCACGATCTCCAGCGCTCGCCGCCTGATCTCCGGCGTGTAGTCGGCCAGATCGTCCTCGGTGAGGCCGTGCATCTCGTACGGGGCCGGTCTCGTGGGATGTGGCTGCGTCGGCGACGTCTGCTCACCCGGCACCCTCGACTGCGGCACCGGTCTCTCCTCGATCGGCCAGATGGGCTCGCCGGTCAGGCGGTTGAACGCGTAGATGAAGGCCTGCTTCGAGCTCTGGACGAGCGCGGGGATCTGCCGACCGTCCACGTTCAGGTCCATCAGCTGGGGGGGGAGTGGGAAGTCCCGATCCCAGATATCGTGATGGATCGCCTGGAAGTGCCACACGCGTTGCCCCGTCTCGACGTCGATCGCGATCACGCTGTTCCCGAACAGGTTGTCGCCGGGTCGGTGACCACCGAAGTAGTCGTTCGTGGGCGCATCCGTGGTCACGTACACGATCCCAGCCTCGGGATCAGCGGAAAGTGGGGGCCAGGTGTTGATGTTGCCGCTCCATTCCCACGCGTCGTTCTCCCAGGTGTCGTGCCCGAACTCACCGGGTCGCGGGATCACGTTGAACCTCCAGAGGTGCTCTCCGGTTTCGGCGTCGTAGGCCAGGATGTCTCCGGGAACGTTTTCCCGTCTCGGGTCCAGCCTGCCCGTGAGGTTCGAGTTGCCCACGATCACGACCCCGTTGACCACGATCGGGGGCGACGTGTTGGTGATGTAGCCGATTTCCGGCTGAATCCCCTCTTCCGGGTCGTAGGGATGACCCAGGTCCGCCAGCAAGTCGACAGTCCCGTAGTCACCGAATCCCTCGACCGGCACCGGGCCACCGAAGCCTTCCAGTGGTAGCCCCGTATCTGCGTCGAGCGCATGCAGGAAGAACGCCGGCGAGACGAGGTAGATCACGCCCCTTCCATCGATCTCCGAGTATGCGACTCCCTTTCCGTGGCTCTGACGGGACGATCGCTCCCAGCGCGTGGTGCGCGGCTCCCGGTAGGTCCACAGGGTCTCACCCGTGGCGGGATCGATCGCAACGGCCGTCCGGCTCCGACCGGCTACACCGTAGAGCCTCCCATTCGCATAGATCGGCGTGGTTCGAAGGATGAAATCCACCGAGGGTCCGAAATTGTCTCCTCTCCAGATCCACGCGATCTCGAGATCCTGGAAGTTGTCCCCGTTGATCTGGTCGACCGGCGAATAGCGGGTGCTCCAGGCGTCCGCGCCCCAGTAGCGCCACTCGCCCTCCGGATTGCCCCGCTCCTGGGACATGGCGGGCCCTGCGAGCAGGATCGCTCCCAGCGCTGCGGCTGACAGTGCCCGACTTACGTACGACGGGATACGAATGTTCAAGGGTTGGCCTCTGCGTTCTTGGGGTGAGATTTGGGCCCGTCCAGCGTCCGGGGAGTGCCGAAAACAACTCCACGCTGTCTGTGGCGGTCGGCGTACGCTTCGGAAACGAGAGAAACGATAAGGGGCCCCGCGCTTCTGCGCGAGGCCCCTCGTAAACGCTATCGCGACGAGATCGGCATGCGCCGACCCCCTGGGGTCACCCGCCGTCCTCCTCTCCCGCGGTCGCGATTCCCAACTCCTCCAATACCCGTTCCCGCTCGGCGACGAGATACTCGAACTGCCCGTCGTCGAAGTAGCTGATCCCGATCCACATGTGGGACATCTCGTCCCCGGTACGACGGCCGTGCACCACCCAGGTGTTCGGGTCGGGGTTCCACGGGTTGTTCTCGGTATTGTCGTACCAGGCCGTAATGATCAGCACGGTGCCCTTGGGCAGCAGCGGCGCCACGTGATCCTCGTAGAGGTACGTGATGTGCCAGGACGGGTGCCATCCCGCCTTGCCCAGGATCTCCACCCGGCCGTCCGGATAGACCGCCTCGAGGCTCTGACCGGTTCCGATCAGATGCTCGTGCACGCGGAAGCTGTGGATCCTCGCGTTCTGCTGAAGGACGTGGATGCCCTGGGTGATCTGCCGGGAGTTCGGCGGAATCACCATCTCCTGATCGTCGGAGCGGTAGGAGCCGAACGACTGGTCGCCCGCCGTAGCGAACTGCGGCGGCTCGTCCTCGGGGTAGAACCAGAGCCCGACCTCGGCCACCTCACCGATGACCTCCTGGCCGATCGGGTAGTAGTGGATGTTCCAGGACAGCTGGTCACCCGGCTGCACCATCATGCCGGTGTTCAGCGGGTAGATGTCGTAGGGCTTGCCGATCCCGAAGTTGGAGAAGCCGGCTCTCTGCTCTTCTCCATCGACCACACGCAACACGCTCGAGTTCGCGTGATGGGTGACTCTGCGGCCGAGGGGATACGAAGGCTTCGTCTCGTTGGCCAGCACCCATCTGGGGCCGTCCAGGCCCTCGATCTCGACGACCGGGGTGTGCCACTGGTCCAATCCGTTCGCGACCACATCGAACGAAGTCGAGGGCACGATCAGATCCGGCGGCCGGCCCAGGAGCGACTCCAGCCTCCAATCCTCTCCCGATGGCCACTCCAGCGGGGGCGGAAGATCGGCGGGGTTACCGAGCGGTGCTCCTGAATCCACCCATTGGACGATCTTCTCGATCTCGCCGTCCGAGAGCGACACGTCGTTCTTGAACTGCTGAATACCGACGTTCTTGTCGACGTGCCACGGCGGCATCTCCCGGGTGGACACCTTCTCTCGGATCATCGGGGCCCACGGCCGAACCTCCTCGTACGTGAGGAGAGACATGGGGCCGACCCCTTCGGGGTTGTGACACTCCTGGCAGCTCGCCTGCAGGATCGGAGCTACGTCCGCGGCGAATGTGACGTCGCCCGCGGATTGCGCGGAAAGCTTCTCCGGGCTGAATCCGAAAACGGCGACCGCCACCAGGGCGCTCAGGCCCAGTAGCAGCGAGAAACGGGCATGTCTGTTCATCTGCGGACTCTCCTCGGGTACATAAGGATCCTGCCTCACGGAGTCACCGTGACGTAAAGATAACCGTTCGTCCAACAACAATGCTGCACGAGAGCGGACGGATTCTCGAGGGCCGTGACCCGGAGCATATACTCCCCGGGCTCGCTGAAGGTCGCGAGTGTCTGTAGCTCCACCTCGCCGGTCGCATCCACCACGGACTCCTGCTGGGCGAACGTTACCTCGCCAGGTCCTTGGTGGTGGTACCAGTCCACGATCGTCCGTTCCCGGTCCAAGAGGTCCAGCCATAGCTCGAGCGGGAGCGATTCTCCCACCGCTACGGTCACCGGACCGGCCACCGGGCCCACACGACCCCTTCCCACCGGGCTGTCGGCCACTCTCATCAACGGCGATACCGGGGAGCTGGTCGCGCTCTCGATGTTCAGCATCTCGTACGCCTCCGAGCCGAAGCTGGAGGGCGATTCGATCGTCAGACCGCGAACCCGAAGCGTCCAGGTCACCTGACCCTGATAGTCACCGGGTACGGTCACTGCAAACACGCTCTCGTGTCGGCGCCGTCGGCCCCGATCGTCGGGAGCCGGCAGGAAGTAGGTCGGCTGCATCCCGTCGAACTCGGCGGGCTCGACGAAGTTGTCCGGGCCGAGCGGGACGTGGAAGAGCTCCTCCGTGTTCAAATTGAAGTAGCCCCAGCTCGCGGTCCTCGTCCCATCGGGGTTGTTGAACCAACCCTCGAAGACCGGGATGAGGGGCTGACCTCGCGGCACCACGTTCGCGATCCGAAACTCGGAGAAATCGACCCGGCCCTCTGCCCCCCAGACCTCGTTCTGGCCTTCCGCAGGGGCATGAAGAACAAGTGCCAGCACCGTGCCGGCGAGCAGCCCGATACGCATCGACATCGACTCGCTCCAATCGTTCACTTTCCGACCCTCAGACCACGCCGCCCAACCGAGCGACGTCGTCATCTATCCCACCGACTCGAAAATGGGGTGGGATCACCGACGCCGTCAACCTTGTTGCATTGGTCAAACATCGAGGCAAAGAGGCCACGCGAGCCTGCGAATCCTGTCCAGCGCCGGAGTACCGGCTCACATGAGGTCCGCGACTCAGGGCGGAGCTGTCGTTTCCGATCGTGGACGGCGACCCCGTCCGGTCCACGGTCAACTCGCTTTGGTGAGCAGCGCCGTCTATATATTGATGTTCGCTCGAAGGTCGGATAGAGGTTGGAGGAGTCAGGGCAGATGTCGGACATCGTACCGCGTGCAAAGCTGGACGCATCCGAGGGTGAGGTTCAACGTACACAATGAGCCGGAGAGGCCTCGTTCCATGATGGACAATCAAGGTCGTTCCCGCGGATCACCCAGAAAGACCTCGGCGTTCGAGGGGTGTTCGGTGGTCATTCATGCGTCGCTCATGGTGGGATTCGCGCTCACGACGCTCTCCCCGCAGCCGCTCCGCGCACAACGAGCCGATCAGTCCCCGACCTTCGCGCGGGACGTCGCGCCCATCCTCCAGGCGAGCTGTCAGGGTTGTCACCGGGAGGGCTCGATCGCCCCCATGTCGCTCGTGACCTACGAGGAAGTCCGACCCTGGGCCCCCATGATCCGTGAGAGGGTCGTCAGCGGGGAGATGCCACCCTGGCCCCTGGACAAGACGATCGGGATCCAGGAGTTCAAGAACGACGTCTCGCTCGACGACGACGAGGTGGAAACGATCGCGCGATGGGTCGATTCGGGCGCGCCCATGGGGAATCCGGATGACCTTCCGCCCCCCGTCGAGTGGGCCTCGTTCGAGAACGACTGGCAGTACGAGAAGCACTTCGGTCGCCCGCCAGACATCGTGGTCGCCTCACCCGCCTACACCGTGCCCGGCAACGAGCTGGATCACTGGCCGAACCTGGAGACCGAAGTGCCGGGCTTGGCCGAGTCCCGATGGATCCGAGCTGTTGAGATTCGACCCGCCGATCCCGACACGCGCTACGTCTTCCATCATGCCAACCCCTCGATCATCCAGGACGGTGGCTCCGTGGCAGTGGGTCATTCGGCCGCAGGGACCGTGGGATACATCTTTCCAAACGACACGGGCCAGGCCCTCAAGCCCGGAGCGCGGGTCCGGTTCGGGATGCACCTGTTCCCGATCGAGCGCGACGTGGACGCAGTCCTACAGCTTGGATTCTGGCTCTATCCCGAGGTAGAGGTGCCCGATTTCGAGACGCCGGGCGAGGTGATCCACGAAGCGAGTCAGAGCACCGGATTCGGTCACGAGATGGACTCCGCCCCGGGATTTGGGCCGGACCGCGGAAGTGGAGGCGGGAGGGGCGGCACGAGCAGCGATTCCCAATTCCCGCGCCAGGTGGATCTCCTCATCCCCCCCCACAGCACGGCCACCTACCGGGGTGTGTACGTGATGGACCGGCCCGCGCGCATTCACAGTGTCCGGGGCCACATGCACCTGCGCGGCCGCTACCAGGTGATCGAGGCCATCTATCCGGACGGGCGCTGGGAAGTCATCAACAAGCTCGACTGGCACCACGGTTGGCAGACGGCCTTCCTGTATGAGGACCACGTGATGCCGCTCCTGCCGAAGGGCACGGTGCTGATGGTGACGAACGTCTTCGACAACACCGTCAACAACCCCCACAACCCGGATCCCAACCAGTGGGTCGTTCGGGGGGACCGCACGGTCGACGAGATGTCCCATGCGCGAATCGGAATCACCTACTTCGACCATGAAGAGGACTTCGAGAGGTTGGTCCGCGAGCGCGAGCGGGTGCTGGCGGAGATGGAGAGGGAACGACTGCAGGCCAACCGCTGACCGGGGCCGCCGCTCACGGCGATGACGAGCCGACCGGAGCGGAACGACCCGCCGGTCTCTTGCATTCGGCACCACTGGGAATCGAGTAAGATCGATGAGATCGAGCCGTAGGAAGGGTCTGGTCCGTTTGGCGCTCGCATGCTCCCTGCCGATCGCGCCAATCTGGACCGGCGTGTCCGACCTGTCCGCTCAAAACCGGGTTCCGAGCGCCGCCGGCGACTGGATGCTCCGGAATCTCAGACCTACCGGTCAGCCAGTGATCCCGCTGTTCGACGGATGGTACGCGAACCCGGACGGGACGTTCGAGCTCTGTTTCGGATACCACAATCTGAACACGGTCCAGGCCGTGGACATCCCACTGGGTATGGAGAACCGGATCGAGCCGGCCCGCTTCGACGGGGTCCAGCCGACGCACTTCGACGAGGTTCCCGAAGAGTATCGTCGTCGGTTCTGCGTCTTCACGGTGAACCTGACCGACCTGACCGTGGCCCCGGAAGTGATCTGGACGCTCGAACTGGGAGGTCGCGCCTACTCCGTGCCGGGGTCCGCATCCGAGCACTACCGGATGGACGAGATCCGTCAGTCGTCGAGGGGGAACTCCGCGCCGCTGGTGCGCTTCGAGGAGCCGTCGGGTCAGCCGGAGGGCAGAGGCCGGCGGACACGATTGGAGGGTGGTGAGACTGTCTCGGCTACGACGGCCGCCCCCCTTCCTCTCTCGATCACAGTGAGCGATCCGGAGGGCATTCCGCTGGGCGTGACCCGGTTGATCTGGGGGAAGCACCAGGGCCCGGGTTCGGTCGTCTTCGCGGGTGGCGAGGAGACGGAGATCATAGAGGCGACCGACACGCTCGCTCATGCGACCACGGCCACCTTCGCCGAGCCGGGGGACTACGTGCTACGGGTCCAGGCGGTCGACTGGGACCTGGGCAACGCCTTCGGCTATCACTGCTGCTGGACGAACCGCTATCTCAGAGTTTCTGTGAGATAATACAGACTATATCCTGATTTACCATCTACATACCTGAAGCATACTTGGTGAGGCCACCCGCCACCCACGGTCGCGATCCGGGCCCCTCGGCCGCGTAGACGTTTCCCTGCGCGTCGACCGCGACTCCCTCTCCGGCGACCCCCATCGGCCTGTCGTCCGAGTGATGAGGTGGGATGAAGGCAGTCACCCGATCCTCGAGGGCGCTTCCGATGCGAATCCCGGTCAGCCATTCGGGGTGGTTGGTCTCCCGGGTCTCGGAGTCGATCGCGTACAGCCTGTCGCCGGGTGTGATGAAGAGGTCGCTGATACGGCTGTACTCGTAGTAGGTGTCGAGCAGATCGCCCTGCTGATCGAAGATCTGAATGCGGTGGTTTCCGCGATCCGCCACGTAGAGCCGACCCCCTGAATCGAAGGCCATCGCATGGGGCGTCCGGAACTCGCCAGGTCCATTGCCGATCCGGCCCCACTCCATGATGAAGTCGCCGTTGGCCGAGAACTTCATGATCCTTCCAGTAGAGCCCGGAGGGGCCGTCGCCGCGTTCTGCCCGCTGTGCCCGTCGGCCACGAAGATGTCGCCGTTCGGCGCCGTGATCACGTCGCACGGCTGGTTGAAGTGTGCTGAGTCGTTCCCCGGCTGGCCTGCGACACCGAGTCGCATGAGGATCTCTCCGTCGGGGCTGAACTTGACCACCTGGTGTCCCTTGGTTCCCTCTTCGTTCGCGGAAAAATCCGTCACCCAGACGTTGCCCACGCTGTCCACGTGGATCCCGTGCGGAGTCACGAAGACTCCCGCCCCGAAGCTCGTCAGCAGCTCGCCGGTGTTGCGGTCGAATTTCACGATCGGATCCACGAGGTTCGTATCACAGCCTCCCCCGAGACCCACGTTTCCGCAACGGTCGTAGGCCCATACGTGACCGTCCGGTCCAATATCCACACCCGCAGTGGACCCCCACACCCGGCCGTCGGGCAGCGGGCCCCAGTCCTCGATCACCGTGGGGTTCGGGTTCGGAAGATCGCCCATCGCCGGATCTGCGACCTCATCGGCGGGAGTCCCGGTGATTCCTGCGGGAGGCGGCACGAAAACGGTGGCTGGACCGCCGCCGGCTACTTCGCCGTCTGCTTGCATCTGTCCACCATCGCCGGTGCCGCATCCAGCGATCAGGATCGTGAGCAGGCCGAGGAGGGCCGTGGGGCTCCGGTGATCGGACAGGGACATTTGAGCCTCCGTGGAGCGAGGTTCGGGGGTTCGGGCTGGGTTGTGTGGAGACACGCTCAAACTGAGCAGCCGCGGGGCCGCAGGCAAGAATCCGGAGTTCGCGTGACCCATGGTCCAAGCGCTGGTACGCGACTGGTCGGATCTGTCGCCGACGGGCCGGTTACCGCATGTTGGGTCGGAGTCCGGTAACGACCGCCGGACCCCGACACTGGTCACCAGGAGAGCCCTCATGGTACGACACTTCGCTCGACTCGGATGCGCGCTCCTCATCTCTGCCGCGATGACGGGTCTGTCCGAAACGGGTTTGGAAGGCCAGATCGTGGCGAACAACCCCTACCACGCGGACTACGACTGGGCCAAGCTTCCGGAGGGTCTGACGATTGGGGTGGCGAGCGGCGTATTTCCCGATCCCGACGGCCAGCACCTATGGGTCTTGTCGAGGTGTGGCGCGAACCACTGCGCACTCGTTCCGGAGATCGATCCGATCCTGAAGTTCGACATGGACGGCAATCTGGTCGACAAGTTCGGCGCGGGACTGTTCTCCTGGCCTCACGGATTCTTCCTCGATCACGAGGGATTCCTGTGGGTCACCGAGGGCGCACCTGTCGGAGATGCGCGGGCCGTCGAGGGAATGCGACTCGGGATGGGTCACCAGGTCTTCAAGCTGAACCAGTCGGGCGAGGTGGTCATGGCGCTCGGCGAGTCCGGCGTGGCCGGTGACGACGAGACCCACTTCAACGGCCCCTCCGACGTGATGGTGGCTCCGAGCGGCGACATCTGGATCACGGACGGTCATCGGGGCGGAAACAACCGTCTCGTCAAATTCTCGGCGGACGGCACGTTCCTGCTTCAGGTCGGAGGGGGAGTGGAGTCCGTGAGCGGCGATCCAGGAAGCTTCAACGATCCCCACGGGATCACGATGGACCGTGAGGGTCGCGTCGTGGTGGCGGATCGCGGGAACAATCGCGTCCAAGTGTTCGATCAGGAGGGGAATCTACTCAAGGTCTGGACGCAGATGGGCCGACCGAGCACAGTGTTCGTGGATCGGAACAACATGCTTTACGCCGGGGACGGGATGTCCAACGAACAATGGAACCCAGGCTGGGAGAGGGGCATCCACATCGCGCCCGCATCGTCCGGATGGGTCTCCGCGTTCATTCCCGACAGGGAGGTTCCGGTGGGTACCGGCGTCGAGTTCCTGGGGGTGGATTTCAACGGAAACATCTACTCGGGCGAGGTGGGTCGCCAGCGACTCGTGAAATACATCCCGGTGCGGCCGGCGATCAGGCGGGACCCCGCGCTCGGATCGACCGGAGACAATCCCTAGCCCAGCGACCTGGCTTGCGGAGCATACGTGAGAACCAAGGAGGATGAATCGATGATCGGATCAGCGCGACCAATCGCCCACGGGCGCGGATTCTCGCGTTTCCTTCTCGTGCTCGCCACGGTTTTGTTCGGAATCGGGGACGCGGTCGCCGCGTCGGCCCAGGACCGTGACAATCCGGAAGGAGAATGGCGCTACATCGGTGGCGACGCGGCTCACACGCGATACGCCCCGCTCGACCAGATCAACGGAGACAACTTCGAGGATCTGGAGATCGCCTGGCTCTGGCGGGGAGACAACTTCGGACCGTTTCCGCTGGGAGTCTCGCGCTCGACCCCGGTCTATGCGGACGGGATGCTCTACACGGTCGCGGGAGAGCGTCGGACTGTGGTCGCCCTCGACCCCGACACCGGCGAGACGATCTGGACGTACCGGGAGCCGCATACCACCCGCTTCGACCGGGGCATGCGGAACGGCTACGGGAAGGGAGTGGCCTACGCGGAGCTGGACGGCCGCGGCGTGATCTACATCGTGAGTCCGGCCTTCTTCCTGCACGCGCTGGATGCCAAGACCGGACGCCCGCTGGAGAATTGGGGGACCCCGGTTCCCCTCGAGGGCTTTCCCCAGACCGGAGTGGCGGATCTCCTCCCCGATCTGATCGACGGCTGGGGCCCGTGGGAATCATGGGACGGCGGACCCTATGATCCGGACTTCGGGATCCCTCGCGAGCTGGGATACATCACGAGCTCGTCCCCGCCGATCGTGGTGAACGACGTCGTGATCGTGGGCAACTCGGCCGAGCAGGGATACAACCAGACCCGGATCGAGAACGTGCCGGGAGACATCCTGGGCTATGACGCACGGACGGGGGAGCACCTCTGGAAGTTCCACGTGATCCCCAGACCGGGTGAGTTCGGTCATGAGACCTGGGAGAACGACGCCTGGGAGTGGACCGGGGACGTTTCGTCGTGGGCTCCCATGTCCGCCGATCCCGAGCGCGGGCTGGTCTACATCCCCACCAATCCTCCCACGATCGATTTCTATGGTGGGTTCCGGGCGGGAGACGGGCTTTTCGGTACGAGCGTGATCGCGCTCGACGTCCAGACCGGCGAGCGTGTGTGGCATTTCCAGACCGTGCATCACGACATCTGGAACTTCGACAATCCCACCGCCCCGATCGCTCTCGACGTTACGGTCGATGGGCAGCCGACCCCCATCGTCGTCCAGACGACGAAGCAGGGTTGGGCATATACGTTCAACCGGGAAACCGGCGAGCCCATCTGGCCGATCGAGGAGCGACCCGTACCTCAGTCGGACGTGCCGGGCGAGCAGCTCTCACCCACCCAGCCGTTCCCGACGAGACCAGCTCCATACGAGATGCAGGGGCTGACCGAGGACGACCTGATCGACTTCACGCCGGAGCTGCGGGCTGAAGCCCTCGAGATCGTGTCGAACTACAAGATCGGTCCGCTCTTCAATGCACCGATTCAGATGGGGCATCCTTCCGGACTCAGGTCCTTCGTGAGCTGCCCGAGCGGAGCGGTGAACATCCCGAATCCCACCTCCGCGGATCCGGTGACGGGCATCCTGTACGTTTCGACCCAGCGAGGCTGCCGATCGGAGCGGCTCGTTCCGGGTCGCGAGATCGACCAGCCGGACGACATCATGACGACCGGGACCACCTTCTCGCAGTTCGCCGTGCTGGACCGCGGGGATTTCAGGGGTCCGCAGGGGTTGCCGATCTTCAAGCCCCCGTACAGCCGAATCGTGGCCATCGACATGAATACGGGTGAGCACCTCTTCGCCGTTCCGAACGGAAACACACCCGAGCGAATTCGCGAGCATCCAGCGCTTCAGGGGGTGGAGCTCGGGAACACCGGCAACACGGGAGCGGGCATCACCATGGTCACCGAGACGTTGCTCCTCGCGGCAGAGGGGGGTTCGGGGGAGCCGGTCCTGCATGCGCTGGACAAGCGGACCGGGGAGCGTCTCGGCACCGTCGAGCTGCCGGGACAGGGTCGATACGGGATGATGAGCTACATGCACGAAGGCCAGCAGTATATCGTCGTACAGGTGGCATCGCCGCCGGACTTGCCCGGCTCGCTCGTGGCGCTCCGACTGCCCTGATCTGGAAGTAGGGAGCGGCCCGAACCGATTCGGTTCGGGCCGCTCAGCAGGGCGGCGCTCAGAAGTAAATGGAAACTTGGGCGTAACCCAGATTCCCGTAGGTCCCGTACTCACTTCCGATGATCGGGATCGGTCCCTCGAACGTCGGCTCGTTCCCGACAGACAGGAGCGCTCCCAGCGCCAGGCTGGTGGATTGCCCGACGTCCCAACCCACCGCGGGGAAGAGCGCCCCGCTGGGGTCTCCGAGATTGACCAGCGCGCTGCCGGACACGCTCAGCCTCTCTTGGTCGTCCAGGGTCCATGCGACCAGCCCCCCCAGATAGTGCCGCCCCAGGAAGTAGGTTTCGCCCCTGGCGAACCTCTCGCTCTGTAGCTGGGCGAAGTACCCGTCCGGATTCGGCTGCCCCAGACCATTGAA
>JAHEKL010000313.1 GCA_024638345.1 Gammaproteobacteria bacterium
GAGCTCGAGCCCGTTCATCAGTCGGGTCAGCGGCAGGCTCGCGGAGAACTCGAATCCACTACGACTCCCCCCGGGTGTCGGAAGTCCGCTGCGGTCGGGGGGAAGGCCGAGCGGGTGCAACGAGTCCGCTTCGACGGAGAGGATGGCGACTCCGAGGAAGCCCGCCCCCCTTCGGTATTCCAGCCCCGCCCGGTACGCCGTCCGGTCGGTGAGCGAGATCAGCGGCGTCGGCGCCTCCGCGGGGGGCTCCTCTGGAAGCTCCTGAAACCGAGGAGCGACGGGTCCGTTCCGCGTCGTGGCGGCTCCGTCCGTCGGCTCATCGGGCACATCGGGAGCCACGAAGAACGGAACACCGAAGGTTCCGCTCTCGAACTCGCCGAACAGCGACAGCCCGAAGAAGGAGCGGGTCCAGGCACGGGCGTGGTAACTCTGGCCGGCCTGACCGTCGTCCCAGCCCTGTCGGTCCACCCTGGCCGATGCGCTTCCGAAGGCCGGCAGCGTTCCACCACCTCCAATGGACTGATTCGACGAAGGCCAACCCGGGCCTCCCTGGGTGCGATACTCCGCATCGATCCACCAGCGATCTCGGATTGCCGAGACGTGCGCTCCAAGCTGTGACCTCGGCTCGCGATTCACGAGCGGCTCGTCCCCCATCATCCCCGGCAGTGGAAGCCCGACTGCTCCGGCGCCCGCGCCCAGCGACGAGCGTTGCACGAACGCTCCGAAGTGGAGCCACTCATTCCACTCGTAACGCCCTCTGACCCCCCAGTCCGTCCGCTCCAGACTCTGCGGCTGCCACAGCTCCTCGGGTCTACGCGAGGTCATTCTCCGAAACTCCCACGAGATTCCCAGATTCTCCCGGGGGAAGATCGAGTGTCGTACGTGGGCTCCAAACGAGGTCCCCGACTCCTGGCCACGCGGACCGAGGGTGTCGATCCGGTCGAGAGCCACGATGATGTTGCCGCCCACTGCGTTCGGATGCGCGAAGACGCCACGGAAGAGGTTGGTATTGAGGTCGCCCGTGCCGACCTCCAGGAACGACAGCGGTCGGGGGTCGGAGAATTGGAGCGGGAAGAGATCGATGCGCAGCTCGCCGAGCCTTCTCTCGACGCGCACGCGGTCCAGCCCCGCGAGGCCCGTTCGGGAAAGATCCACCACACCGCCGTCCAGGGGCGGGAGCTCCGCGCCGTCCAGATAGACCCGTATCCGTCCTGCCCCCACGCCGAACGCGGACGCGCTACTGGGCTGGCCGTGATCTCCCCCCCGCAGGGGAATGACCCCAGTCACCTCTTCCAGGAGCTCCAGAACCGTGAGCGCGCGGCTGCTTCGGAGCGCCTCGCGGTCCCACTCCCACACTCCCGTGGCCCAGGTCGCGGGCACCGGTGTGGGTCTCGAGAGCAAGTTCTGAGGGACGAAGGGCTCCTCGACGAGGGAGTCGGGGAGCGCCTCGAGACTGTCCGAAGGCACGCCTAGAGTGTCGAGAGGCAGATCCAGGGTGTCCGGCAATGCCTCCAACGAGTCGGTCACCCCTGGATCGGCCGGTGTGGCCGCATCCTGCGGAAGTGCGACGTCGATGGTGTCCTGGGGGGCCCCTTGTTGGGCCGATTCCATCGGGACGACGGCGGCCTCGGCCACAGGAGGGCCGCCCCCAGCGAAGAAGAGGACCGGGAGGAGCGTGACGGCGGGCAGGACCGCCCGATGCTTCGGTGGGAACGCGCTCGGCTCGCAGCACCACGCGGGCGCCGAGCTTCGGGTCATTGGACGCGGGCCCGGATCCACTCCAGCAGCAGCCGTGTCGGGAATCCGAATCCCCCCTTCCGGTGATAGGGTGCGGTGGGCTCACCGTATGCGGTGCCCGCGATGTCCAGGTGGGCCCAGGTCGTCTCTCCCACGAACTCGGCCAGGAACCAAGCGGCCGTGATCGAGCCCGCGGGTCTTCCACCGACGTTCTTGAGATCCGCGGTGGTGCTCTCGAGCTGCTTACGGTAGGGGTCCCAGAGCGGAAGGGGCCAGCATCTTTCCGCCGCCCGGTCTCCGGCCTCCCGAAGCTCGGCGATGAGTGCCTCGTCGGTCCCCAGAACGGCGGCGGCATGATGACCCAGCGCGATCACGCACGCGCCGGTGAGCGTCGCGCAATCGACCATCGCGTCGGGCTCGTAGCGCTCCACCGTATAGGACAGGGCGTCGGCCAGGATGAGTCGGCCCTCGGCGTCCGTGTTGATCACTTCCACGGTCTTGCCGGCCCGAGTCCGGATCACGTCGCCCGGCTTGATGGCCTTGCCCGAGAGCAGGTTCTCCGAGGAGGGCACCACCCCGACCACGTTCACGGGCAGCTCGAGCTCGCCGATCGCTCGCATGGCTCCGAGCACCGCGGCCCCTCCGGACATATCGAACTTCATGTCCTCCATTCCGGAGGCCGGCTTGATCGAGATCCCACCCGCGTCGAAGGTCAATCCCTTCCCGACGATAGCGAGCGTCGGACCGTCGCCACCGCGGCGGTGCTCCAGGACGATGAGTCGAGCCTCCTGCTCGGAGCCCGCCGAGACCGCGAGAATCGCCTCCATCCCCTCGGCCGATAGCTCTTTCGGACCCAATATGTGCGCCTCGAACCCGTACGACCCGGCGAGCTCCTGGGCGATCTCCCCGAGATGCGTGGGGGTGGCCACGTTCCCGGGCCGGGACTGTAAGTCGCGGGCGAGACACGCTCCGGCTGCGAAGGCCGATCCGATCCGAAGGCCCTCCGCGGCCTCCGCCGGGTCCCCCTCCACCGAGAGGACCACCTGGTTCACGAGCGGGCGGGGCTCTTCAGCGATAGACGCGGACGGCCCCCCTCCTCCCAAACCCCCGTTCGCCGAGGTCTTCAGTTCCCTGAAGTCCCAGGCCGCCAGCATCGCCCCCTCGGCGGCCGCCTTCGCGGTTTCTGTGGTGTCGCCCCCGAAGGTGTTGGGTACTCGGGCGGAGAGTTCCGTCAAGTAGAGCGACTCGGCTCGTCGGACCGCGGTGGCCATGAACCGCCTCGCCCGCTCGGGATCGGAGCCTTCCGTCTTCCCC
>JAHEKL010000314.1 GCA_024638345.1 Gammaproteobacteria bacterium
CGACCCGCTGGTGTACATCGACGGCGTGCGCATGAACATCGACCGCACCGAAGGCCGCCGGCAGACCACGGGGCGACTGAACGACATCAATCCCGAGGACATCGAGAGCATCGAGGTCATTAAGGGGCCCGCGGCCGCGACGCTCTACGGGACCGAAGCATCCAACGGGGTCATCCAGATCATCACGAAGCGCGGTGCCGCCGGCGACGTGCAGTTCGACGCCAGCGTCGGTCTCGGGGCGAACTGGCTCATGGACCCGACGAAGAAGGTGTTCACGAACTACGCTACCCGAGACGGGCAGCTCCTTCAGATGAACATCGTGGAGGCGGAGGAGCAGCGCTTCGGTGAGCCGCTTTTTCGCTACGGCGCTCTCCAGGAGTACACCCTCTCCGCGAGAGGGGGAACGGACCGCGTGCGGTATTTCGCCTCCTTCAACCGAAATGACCAAGACGGCTGGATCCGCTGGAACTGGGACACGAGGCAGACCGGCCGGATGAACCTCGATCTGACCGTGAACGACCGCGTCTCGCTCGGCATCAACGGATCGATGATGAGCGGGGTGACGCGTCTGGCCGGCGACTTCTGGGTGCAGACCATGCGAGGCTCGCCGCTGACCGCGGTGGACTATGGTGGCACTGAGAATCCGCTGCGAGGATTCGGGTCGCTCACACCCGAGACCCTGCGAGACGGACAGGAGTGGCTCTTCGACACCGAGCGCAAGAACGTGAGCTTTCAGCTGAACGTGGCACCGTGGCCGTGGCTCCAGACCCGGCTGATCGCTGGAATCGACCTAACTGATCAGGTCGAGAACAACACCATCTTTCGTGAGTCCAACGCCCCCAACGGGATCCGGAGAAGCGGAGGCCTAGGGTCGCGGGACGTGCTGAGTCTCGAGACGCAGCTCAAGACCCTCGACTACTCCGCAACTGCGAGCTACGACGTCACGGAGCAGTTCGGTACGGCGACCTCGGTCGGCTTCCAGTACTACCAGAAGCGACTCTGGGACGTTCGTGCGATCGGAGACGAGTTCGCGACCGAAGCTCTGAGCACCGTGGGTGCGGCTTCAAGGCTCACCGCGTTCGAGGATCAGATCGAGAACGTAACGGTCGGGTTCTACGTCCAGGAGCAGCTCAGTTGGGAGGACCGGATCTTCCTGACCGGTGCCGTGCGCATCGACGAGAACAGCGCCTTCGGTGTGGATTACGGTGCGCAGACATATCCCAAGGTGAGCGGGACATGGGTCTTGAGCGAAGAGTCGTTCTGGAACGTGGGTTTCCTGAACCCGCTCCGCATTCGGGGTGCCTGGGGTGCCGCCGGTCGTCAGCCGGACACCTTCGCGGCTCAGCGGATCTATCGACCGGTGACGGGGCCGGGTAGCCAACCCATGCTGACGACGAGCAACTTCGGGAACGCCGAGCTCGGACCCGAGCGGGGTGAGGAGTTCGAGATCGGTTTCGACGCCGGTCTCTTCGACGAGCGAGTCCAGGTCGCGTTCACCCAGTACTGGAAATCCACCAAGGACGCAATCGTGGCGGCACCCGTCCGGCCCTCGCTCGCGTTCCCCGGTGAGCAGTTCATCAACGCAGGTCAGGTCGACAACTGGGGGACCGAGGTGACGCTCGATCTCCAGGTCCTCCAGGAGAATCCCGTCCGCTGGGACGTGGGTGTGGCGTTCGCGCTCAACGACAACGAGGTCGTGTCGCTCGGCGAGGATCTCGACGACCTGGCCATCCGCAGAGGTCGCAGACACACGGTCGGCTTCCCGCTCGCGGGATTCCACGACTTCAGAGTCGTCTCCGCCGACTTCGTGTCCGGGAGCAGCGGAGCGGTCACGAACCTCATGTGCGACGGAGGAATCGCTTCCGGTGCCGGGCTCGTGTCCGGCGGAGCCGCCGTTCCGTGCGGTGACGCGCCCCGCGTCTATTGGGGTCCGACTCATCACACCTGGACCCTCAACGCGAACGCGACCTGGACGCTGCTCGAGGATTGGCGGGTGTTCGTTTCCGTCACGGGCCAGGGTGGCGGTCTCACGCATGCGGATCAGGCGCCGGCGAAGCACACCAGTTGGAGAAACTCTCTGGCCATCCAGGAGCAGACCGATCCGGTCTTCATGGGCACGCTGGCGAAAAGCCGGAACCCCACCGGTCTGATCGATAACGGATACCTGAACTTCGAGGAGCTCGGGGTCCAGTATCAGATCCCGACGGGCTGGGTTCAACGGATGGGTGCGGATCGTGCCTCGATCGCGCTTTCCGTCCGCAATCTCGGCTTCCTTTGGCGGGAGGAGTGGAGGACCAAGATCGGAAACGTGAGGATTCCCGACGTCCGTCAGGGTATCGGGAACCAGGAGTTCATCGGGCAGCAGGACTCGCAGGCCCCGCTGTCGTCATCGGGTCTCGTCAGACTGAGGGTCAGCTTCTGACGTTTACGGGACCGAACTTACGACCAAAGCCGAGGAGACCTGATGCTGAGCACGAATAGAGTTGGAAAAGGGAAGGGCGGGTGGGGCCGCACGAGGAAGGGCGGCCTGCGCACCGGCCTATGGACCACCGTGCTTTTCGTACTTCCTGCGCTGCTGCTCGCAGCCTGTGACGACCTGCTCGAGGTGGAGCTTCCCGGGCAGGTGAGATCACAGGACCTGAACGATCCCCGCCTGGCGGACGTGCTCGTCCGGGGCGTCCAAGGGGACTTCGATTGCGCCCTGTCGACCTACGTCTGGGCGGGCGGGCTGTGGGGCAACGATCTCTATCAGACCGACAACTTCAGTCGCGCGCGTCTGACCCAGCTACGCTCGGACGAGGTGCTGATCTTCGACCAAGAGGAGTGTGACGGCGGGACGTTTCCGCCGATCTACCTCCCCTTCCAGATCGCACGCTTCCAGGGCGAGGAGGCGATCCGGTTGATCGAGAGCTTCCCCGAAGCTGCGGTAACGAACCGCTCGTTCCTGCTCGGAAAGGCTCATGCCTATGCGGGTTACGCCTACGAGATCCTGGGCGAGACCATGTGTCAGATGGCATTCGACGGCGGGCCGCTCACCACGCGAGAGG
>JAHEKL010000315.1 GCA_024638345.1 Gammaproteobacteria bacterium
GGGAAGTTCCCGCTGCCGGGTACCGTCGAGGTGATCTCCACGTCGGGCGTCTCTTCGGGACGGAGCCCGTAGCGCAGCGAATTGAAGATCTGCCGCTCGGTGAAGCGGCCGATCCCGGTCTCGTTGTCCGGGGTGATATTCCGCGGACGTGTGACGAAGTAGCTCGGATCGGACTCGTCCAGCGGGTAGCTGAAGCTCGGAGCCATGAAGTCCAACGGGATCGCGAACTCCTGATAAGCGATCATCGCACCGGCCAGCCATACCGGTGAGTCCGGATTGTCGAGGCCCCCATGGCAGTCGCCGCACCCGTGGTGGAGGACGATTCGTCGCCCTCGCTCGACCGACGCGTTCGCCGCTGGGTCCATGGTCTCCGACGCGCTCTCGTCCGGAACCGGAGCCGAGCATCCGGCGAGGGACGGGAGAATCCCCAGGACGCACGCCACTACGAGCGCGCGCACGATTCCCCACGTCGATCCTGCTGGGCTTGCCTTCATCACTCCTCCTCGGTGACTTCCAAGATTCCCATCATTCCCTGATCCTCGTGATCAAGGATGTGGCAGTGAAGCATCCACTTTCCCGGATGATCTGCGAAGCGAACGATGAATCGCACGCTCTCCTTCTTCGGAACGTTTACCGTGTCCTTCCATCTCCGGAACGGTTCGGGCACCCCGTTTCGGTCCAGGAGCTGGAACTGGAATCCGTGCAGGTGGAACGGATGGTCCATTCCCACCACGTTGTGGACTTCCCAAATCTCGGTCGCGCCCAGGGGCGCCGAGACATCGACTCGATCCATGTCGAAGAGCCGATTGTTGATCATGCCCTGTGCCATCACGATCTCGCGGGTCGCGCTGGCGTCCGCCGGATCGAGATGGGGGATCGGGCGCAAGACCTCGGGAACGGCCTCCGGTGTCACGGGGGGCGCGTCCGAGTAGCGAAGGGTCAGGAGGTCGCGCGGCTGGTCCCAATCCTCCGGCCGCGTCTGCGGCATGTACCGGTCGTACGGAAGCGTCTGCAACACGGCCGTGGAGCCCGGCGCTCCAGTTCCCCTCACGAGTACCTCCACCCGCTCCGCGTTCGCGATCAGGAGCTCGTCGACTTCGACCGGGTGCTCGAAGAGCCCGCCATCGCTCCCCACGTGCAGGAACGTCTGGCCCTCAATGGCGAGTCGATAGACGCGGGAGGCCGCAGAGTTCACGATGCGCCAACGCTGGATTTCGCCGCTGCGGATCTCGAGCGTCGGGGTTATCTCGCCGTTTACGAAGAGTAGATCTCCCTCGCGGCCATTCTGATGGTCCATCTGCCCCTGCACGGTCGTCGGTTCGGTCAGATCGAACGTGCCGTCTGCGAGGATCCGGTTGTCCGAGAGAACGAGGAGCCGTTCCGTGAAGGAGTCGGGAAGCGGGTCATCGGGCGCGCGGATCACCACGGCCCCATAGAGCCCCTTGGTGATTTGCGACGTGGTCTCCCCGTGCGGGTGGGGGTGGTACCAGTAGGTGCCCGCGGTCCCGGCCGACACGGTGAACGTGTACAGCTTCTCCTCTCCCGGCTCGACCGGATCGAGCGGGCTGCCATCGGAGTCGATCGGCAAGCTGAGGCCGTGCCAGTGCACCGTCGTGGGCTCGAGCAGCTCGTTTCGAAAGCGGACGGTAACGCGGTCGCCTTCCGCCAACTCGAGCGTGGGTCCCGGGACTCTCCCGTTGTAGGCGTAGACGTCGGAGGTCACGCCGTCGATGAGCTCCAGACGCTCCGCCGATGCCACCAGGGCCACGTGCACGGATCCCGGCTCCGCAGCCACGTTCCGCATGAAGGGATCGCCCGAAACGACCGAGCTCATGGGAATCTCGACGAGCTCGACGGGGGTGCGCCCGGAGGCCGCCCCGGGGACAGACGAGCTGGAAAAGCGGCCTGCGACGATCCAGAAGCCCACGGCGACCGCCAAGACGAGGAGTGTCAGCGCAACGGTGCGTGGTCGCATGTTCGGTGGGGGGTGGGCGTACTTCGAAGGTCTCTTGGGCGCGACGGCGAGGCTCTACGCTACGATGTAGAGGACGCTTCCGATAGTCCCACCGCCCCCCCCGACGGGAGAGGCGGGAATGGGCGTTGCGTCCCCACTGGACGGGGATGCCCTCGACCTCACCCCTCCGCCCTGAGAGCGTCCCCTGCCTCGATTCTCAAAGCGCGTCGCGTGGGGACGACGCAGGAAGACAGGCCGACCAGGGGTTTCGCCTCAGGCGCCGTCCCCCCGGGCCGCGTGCCAGGCCTCGAGCACCTCTCGCTCACGCTCGCGCGTGATTCCGAACCGGCGGCCCTCGAGCTCCTCCGCAGGTCGGGACTTCTCGAACGCGATGGTGTCACGCGCCGTGACCTGGATTGGGCGGAAGGTCAGGCCCGCCGCTACTGAAGCACTCACGTCCACGTGTTGCAGCGGGTCACCCGGGATCCAGGCGGGGAAATCACCCCAGGGCATGAGACCCTGAGCCTCGAGGAAGTTCTCGGGCACCCAGGTGAGCGTGTGCGGAGTGGCCGTGGCCGTGCCGATCTGCTCGAGCATGGACCCCATGGACAGGCGTGCGGCGGGTCCCGTCCCGTTGAAATCGCCTGGGGTGCCGTCTTCCGCGAGCCGGACCATCCACTCCGTGAGGTCGCGCTGGTCGATGACCTGAATGGCGTGCTCCGGATTTCCCGGTGCGAGCACCTCTCCACCCTCGTCGATCCTTTTTGGCCAGTAGCCCCAGCGGTTGGTCCGATCGCCCGGTCCCACGATGAGGCCCGGCCTCACGATGGTCGACCGTCCCGGGAAGGCGGCGTGCGTGATGTCCTCGGAGAGGGCCTTGTAGTGGCCGTAGTCGGTGGGATCACCGTAGGTCCAACCCTCGGTCCGCGACTCGCTGATGCGCTCGTAGTCCGTCCCGACCAGCGGCTCGTACGAGAGCTGATCCGCGCGGCTCCAGTCGAAGCCCTCCAGCTTGTAGGCGGAGATGGAGCTCACGAAGATGTACTGGTTCACGACGTCCTTGAGCAGCTCCGT
>JAHEKL010000316.1 GCA_024638345.1 Gammaproteobacteria bacterium
CGAGCAACCAAGGTCCCAGCCGCCAATCGATTTGAGTGAAGCCCGCGAGCAGCCAGCCCCTGCCGGCTCCCTCGGAAAAGACCGTGCCGCCGCTTTCGACCAGGTTGTCGTACCGAAGCCTTTCGGAATCCACTCCCAATTGCAGATCTAGCTCTCGACTGAGCGAAAACTCTGCATTCGTGCCCATGCCGAATCGCTCGATCTCCGTCCGGAAGTCGGTGTCGCCGAAGTCCGGAAAACGGAGCCCGCTGCCAAAGCGAGAGAAGCTCCCGTCGATGGAGAACGACCCACCGTGCTCGAGAGGTCGGGTCCAGGTGGCACCCGCTACGTCGTTACCCCAATCCCACTGGATCTTCAGCGGGAAATCAGATTCGAAGTCCCTGAAGTCCAGAACGTCTCGACCCTGGTACCCGGTCAGCTCGATCCGATCGCCGCCCTGCGTCCAGGCCTCGAGAGACGCTTGGAAATCGGAAAGGTGGTAAGGGAAATCGAACGCCGGTTTGAGCAGCACGTCGAAATAGGACCGGCGGGCGGACCCCCGCCAGCGGACCGAGGCGAGCCCCACACGGTCCTTCAGGCCGGCCGGCATCCCCCCCGACACCGCGACCCGGGCCGAAAGCAGGGAAAGCCCCCCGTCAACGGAAAACTCACCGTCGCCCGGATCGGTCTCCACGCTGAGCACCGAGGACACGCGGCCGCCGAACGCAGCGGGAAACCCTCCGGATTGCAGCTCGACTCGATCCAGCACATCGGGATTGAAGACCGAGAAGAATCCACCGAGGTGAAAGGGGCTGAACACCGGAACGCCGTCGAGGAGAATCAGGTTCTGGTCCGAGGAGCCCCCTCGCACGTGGAAAGCGGCGGAGAAGTCCGAGGTCGAGACCACGCCCGGTAGCACCTCGACCGCGCGGACCGGATCCGGCTCAGCGACTCCTGGAACATCCCGGATCTGGGCAATGGAGATCTCTCGCACGGTTGCACCGGCCACCTCCTCGAATCGGGTCTGTTCCCTGCTTCGACCGGCCTCGGCGCTGATTCCTTCGATCGTTACGGGATCCGGCTGGAGGCGCACGGCCAACTCCACCTCGTCCTTGAAGCCCAGCATCAACTCCGCCCGGTGGGTCTGGAACCCAAGCCTACTCAGTTCGAGGACATAGCGGCCCGGAGGGAGTCCGTCCAACCGAGAGAAGCCGAGTCGATCCGAGAAGCCGGCCGAGACCGTCGACCCTTCCTTCTCGAGGCGAACAGAGACCCGAAACAACGCCGCTCCATCCTGATCGTAGACGTGCAAGAAGATCGAGGCTGGCTCAGGACTTTGGCCCAGTGACGGAGTCGAGCCGAGGAGCGTCGCCAGCAGGCTCAGGAGAAGGGGAAGCCCGCCGAATCGGCTCGGACTCAACGGGCGAAGTCTGCGACCGGAGCGAGCCGCCCGACCGTCGCTACGATCTTCACCGCCACCTGCGCGGCAGCGTTCTGCGGCTTCGAGACCCGATGTCCTGACCATCATTTGTACATATTATTATTTATACATCGATTTGACAAGATTCGGGGGCAAGCCTACTATCAGGTTCCCCGCGAAGGCAGTGACCGGATTAGGAGCCCAGGTGGGCCGATGAAACGTCTTAGGGAGGAGGTGTCAGTCGTTCGGTCGACTGGCAAGGAGCGACTCGACGAGTCCGCGGCGGAAGCGAGTGCCCGGCGCGAAGAAGCTGGGAATGCTGGCTCTTCGCTCCTGCGCTCCGGCGACGGTCCGATCCAGCAGGATTCGTCCGTCCTTGGTTCGGTAAAGCGTGCGGAGCGTGTCGCCTCGAATCCTGAACACGATCTCGTCGCCCTCTGCAGCACCCGCCTCGGCGAGGAAGCCGAACCACTCCGGCAGACTGTCGGAGAACTCCTCAGCGTACTCACGGGAAATGAAGCCGGCCTCGGCCGCCTGTCCGGCGTTCTCCCGCATGCCCTCGACGAGCCGGTCGAAACCCACATCCCGCTGGAACCGCTGCCGAGCCCAGGCCTCGTCCGCGGAGAGAACCACGGCGGCGACGGAGTCCGCGAGTTCCTCGCCGTAATTCGCTCCCTCCGCGATGGATCGCAGGCGGGCTCCGCTCTCACGCCCCAAGCGCACGGTCAACGTGAAGATGTCGATTCGGAAGACCGTGACCTCGAGGAGCGTGGACATCTCCTGATAGGGACCCGCACCGAGGGTCTCGGGCTCGAATGGATCGTCCAATGCGTTTCGACTCGGAGACATGGCGGTGGCTGATGGAGGAGCAGCTTGCGCCCTTCCTTCGGGTGCCGCGGATACGATTAGGATGAGGGCGAGTACCAGGCTCTCCGAGCGTGCGAACATCCGGGGCATCAGTAGCTCCGTCTCGATTCCGTTGCGCGAAGACGCCTCTCCCTCGTCCGTTTCCGGCCGAGTGCGATTGGTTTCGCGCAGGGCGCACCCCCATTATAGCCGAATGAACCGATTCGACTACGTGCTCGTAGGAGGTGGCCTCCAGAGCGCTCTTCTCGCGCTGGCCCTGCGTGCACGTCAGCCCAGAGCGACAATCGCGCTGGCCGAACGGGCCTCGACACTCGGTGGGAACCACACGTGGTGCTTTCACGAGGGGGACGTCCCCGCGGGCGCAGAGTGGTTGAGCCCGCTCGTGGTGTGCCGCTGGCCCGGCTACCGGGTCCTGTTCCCAGAGCTGGAGCGCACGATCCACCAGCCCTACTCATGCATCACGAGCGACCGCCTTCACACGGTCGTATCCGAGGCTCTGCGCAATCATGACGGCTCCCGGCTGTTTCTGGAAGCCGAGGTGACCGAGCTCGCGTCCGACCATGTGCGCCTTCGCTCGGGTCGCGATCTGAGGGCGACCGTCGTGGTCGACGCCCGCGGTCCGGGTCTTCCTCAGGTCCCGGTCCGGGCCGGATATCAGAAGTTCGTCGGGCTGGAGCTTCAACTGACCCGACCGCACGACGTGCATCTTCCCATCTTGATGGATGCGGTGATCGAGCAGGGTGAGGGATTTCGCTTCATGTA
>JAHEKL010000317.1 GCA_024638345.1 Gammaproteobacteria bacterium
ACCTCGTGTTTAGGGATCCTGTGGCGCGCAGTAGACTCGAGACTATTCTTCACCCGCATATACGCTCCCTCCGAGACCGGTGGCTCGAAGCACGCCGTCAGGGCGGGGCGTCCATCGTCGTCAGCGAGGTCCCGCTCCTCTTCGAGGCGGGCCTGGAGGATGAGTTCGACATCGTCGTGGTCGTTCACGCCTCGGAGCCGGAAAGAGAGAGGCGTCTGATTGAGGGCAGGAAGCTGGACAAGGAGAACGCTCGGCTCATCCTCCGGTCGCAGGGGGACCCGGACTCGAAGTTGACCAGGGCCGACTACGTGATTCACAACGAGGGCACGCTCGATGAGTTGAAGGCAGCCGCTCTCGAGGTTCTGGCCGCGGTTCGACGAGATGCAGACAACAGCAGCTCGGACGGGTGACGGCCTCATGCGCCTGGACCTTCATCTACACACACACGGATCGTGGGACTGCCTGTCGGAGCCTGACGCGATCCTGGCACAAGCACGCGCCAAGGGGATCGATCGAATCGCGATTACCGATCACAACCACCTCGGGGTGGCTCTTCGGATGGCCCGTCGATATCCGAACGAGGTGATACCGGGTGAGGAGGTGAAGACGGCGGAAGGGATCGACGTGATCGGCCTGTACATGAGCGAGGAGATCCCGAAGGGAACACCAGCCGTCGCGACGTGCCGACGGATTCGAGAGCAGGGCGGAGTCGTCTACCTGCCGCATCCCTACGCCCCGGGGAAAGGGGGATCCGGCCGTCTCGCCGAGACCCTGGCGCCCCACGTCGACGTCGTCGAGGTCTTCAACGCCCGTCTCCGTTCGAAAGAGCGGAACGCTCGAGGTGCCGAGCTATCCCGGCGACACGGGATTCTGCAGGGAGCAGGGTCAGACGCTCACACGGTCGCCGAGGTGGGAAACGCATGGGTGGAAGCGCCCGCGCACGCCAACCACCCCAGGGCCTTCCTGGAAGCCCTAGGAACTGCGACCATCCATGGCACCAGGGCCGGTCCTCACGTATTTCTGCTGTCGAACTGGGCCAAGATCCGGAAGCGACTACCGAAGGTGTGAGCCCCGACTTGGCCCGTCTCCCCGCTCGAACGCGATCCGGAAGCTGCCGATGAACTCGTACGAGATCCCAGAGTCGCGACTGGCGGCCGTCCGCGAGGCGACGGAGACCCTCATGAGAGCGGAGCGCATCGTGCTCACGACGCACGTGAATGCGGACGGGGACGGGGCGGGGAGTGAGGCCGCTCTGCAGTGCCTACTCCGCAAAGCGGGCAAGGTCTCCTCGATCGTGAATCCCACCCCGTTTCCGGCACATCTCCGTTTCCTGGTCGAAGACGCCGACAGCGTGGTGGACGCCGGAAGCGAAGAAGCTGCCGAGCGCTGTCGCAGCGCGGACCTCTGCGTGGTCCTGGACACCAGCGAGCGGTCTCGGCTGGGCAGGGTCGGGGCCCTCGTCGCAGAGCGGCCGCTGCTCGTGATCGATCACCACGCCGTCGGCGAGGACGCGATCGACGGGCAAGCGCTTCGGGACGTTTCAGCCGCGGCTACCGGCGAGCTGGTCTTCGATCTTCTGTGGTCCGCCGGAGGGCCTTGGACACGGTCGGTGGTGGAGGGGCTCTACGTCGCGATCATGACGGATACGGGATCGTTTCGCTTCTCGAACGTGACCGCGAGCGTCCACCGAATTGTCGCGGAGCTGATGGAAAAGGGCGCTTCACCCGACCGGCTCTATCGGGAGGTCTATGGGCGGATACCGCTTCGGCGCATAAGGCTCCTGCAAGCGATCCTTCCGACGCTCGATGTTTCCTCCGATGGGCGAGTCGCGTGGATGACCGTGTCCAGTTCGGTGTTTCGCGAGTTGGGCTGCACGTCGGAAGACCTGGAAGGATTGGTCGACTACCCCAGGGAACTCGAGAGCGTAGAGGTCGGGCTCCTCTTCCGCGAGTTGGAGGGTGGGCAAGTCAAGGTCTCCCTCCGCTCCAATGGGGCCGTCGACGTGAACGGAGTTGCGCGCTCCTTCGGTGGGGGTGGGCATCTGCGAGCTTCGGGAGCACTGGTCCCCGGAGGGCTCGACGAGGTTCGCGATCGAGTGGTCGCGCACGTCGTCGCGGAGGCGAAGAAGGTCGACGTCGAAGCACTCTCGGGCCGGGTCGCGCCGGAACCGTAAGGGTGAGGAGAGCGTATTTCAATGGCAGAGAGGGACATCGGTGTTCCCGGTGCAGTGGGGGAGGCGCTGAAGCGATTGAGGAAGAGGATCCCGCCAGAGCAGTTGGATCGGCTCTGGATCTTCCCGCCTCTCATCGAGGGTCGCTGTGAGAGCGGGGTGGTCGCCGCGGGCTGTTTCGCCGGTGGCGACCGCAGGGTCTTGGTGACCTTGTCCTATCGCGCCGAGGAGACTGGGCGGGGGGTGAGCTTTCACCCCAGCTTCAAGGAGGAGGGGGAGGCGCCCCTCGATCGGCTTCCGCGGGTGATGGAGGGTGTCGTCGAGCGTTGCGCGGTCGAGCTCGGGGCGCCACATGCCGTCTCTCTCGCCGGCGATCCGGCGGCCTTGGAAGCGCTGATCGACGAGTGGACTGCCACGGAGGACTCCGGTCGTACCTGGCTTCCGGACACTCGCGTCCGGAGCTGAACGATCGAAAGAGCAAGGGTATGAACCAGCCCATCGCCCCCTCGGTATCGCCTTTCATACGGCTATTCGGCCGATATCTGCGTGAGCACGGTCTCCCGGTCACTCAGCAGCGTGAGGCGGTGGCCGAGGTGGTCTTCTCGTCCGAAGCCCACCTCTCGGTCGAAGAGATCGAGCAGAGGCTCCGTGGTGCAGGAGAGCGGATCGGCAAGGCCACCGTCTACCGGACGCTCGATCTCCTGGTGAAGAGCAAGCTCGTCGAAGAGCACGACTTCAACGAGGGGTTCAAGCGATACGAGCATCGCCTTTCTCGTCAGCCCGAGCACGAGCACCTGATCTGTTTGGAGTGTGGCGAGGTCATCGA
>JAHEKL010000318.1 GCA_024638345.1 Gammaproteobacteria bacterium
ATCTCCCCCCGCCCCCGACGGACGCAGTGGAGATCGACGTGTCGGCACAACCGACCTTCACCCCCTACGAGGTCGCGCCCGAGATTACCAACCGCTCGGCGATTCAGCAGGCTCTGGTTCGAGAGTACCCCGCGGTTCTGAGAGACGCAGGCATCGGTGGGACGGTGCTGATGCACTTCTTCATCGATTCGACCGGATCGTTGGAGAACGTCCTCGTAGCGCAGACCTCCGGATTCGAGCAGCTGGATCAGGCGGCGATGCGGGTAGCGGACGTGTTCCAGTTCAGCCCGGCGCTCAACCGAGACGAGCAGGTGGCAGTCTGGATTCAGGTCCCGATTACCTTCACGACCAACTAAGGCCAGTCAGGACTTCACGTTAGCGAAGCCCCGCCGGCCGATTCCGAGGCCGGCGGGGCTTCGCCGTTTCTTACTACGGGTCAAGAGCGTAAGATAGGTGACGGCGTACCGGCGGCTCCTCCAGAACACGCTGCCCAGGGTGAAATCCCGGGTTCGCGAGGCCGCCGAACGGGTCGGGAGAGACCCGGAAGAAGTGCGGATCGTGACGGTCACCAAGGGACACCCGCTGGAGGCGATCGAGGCGGCGTTGGAGGTGGGTCTGCAGGACCTCGGCGAGAACCGCCTGGCGGAGTTGGAGGCGAAGGCGGCGAAGGTGCCACCCGGGCGTGCGCGGTGGCACATGATCGGGCGTCTCCAGCGTCGTAGTGCCCCCGCCGTTCGGGGTATCGCTTCCCTCGTTCACTCGCTCGATTCGCTCAGGCTTGCGGAGCGCCTGGAGCGCGCGGCCCCACCCGGGTCCGCCCGGCTTCCGGTTCTGGTTCAGGTGAACACTTCCGGGGAAGCCTCGAAGGCGGGCTTCGCGCCACGAGAGCTGATTCCCGCGCTGGAGCAGCTGATCGGGTTCGGCACCCTCTCGATAGAAGGGCTGATGACCATGGCGCCCTTCACCTCGGAGGAGGCGGTCCTCCGGAATACGTTCCGGGAGCTTCGGGAGCTCCAGGAGACGGTGACGTCCAGGGTCCCGGGGTACGGCGGCAGAGAGTTGTCCATGGGAATGTCCAACGATTTCGAACTGGCCGTGGAGGAAGGCAGCACAATCGTGCGCATCGGCTCGGCCTTACTTGGGGAGCGAACGGAATGATCGATCTGACGCCGCTGGACATCAGAAAGAAGAAGAGGGATTTCACCCGCGGGCTCCGGGGTTACGATCCTCAGGAGGTCGATCACTTCCTCGATTTGGTGGCCGAAAGGCTGGAAGAGTTGGTGAAGATCAACTTGACGCTTCGCGAGCGGGTCGACCGGCTGAGCGAACAGACTCAGGGGCAGGAAGGCCGGGAGAGAGCCGTGCAGGAGGCGCTGATCACCGCGCAGTCGCTCAAGCATGACATTCAGGAACAGGCCCGCCGCGAGGCCGAGCTCATCGAGCGTGAGGCCGTCGCAGCAGCCGATCGAATGAAGCGTGAGGCCGCGACGGCGGTTGACCGTGCGCGCGAGGAGATGAGACAGGCCGTTCAGTCCCGCGCACAAGAGCTGGTCGATCTGAATCGGTCGCGGAGCCGCTTCCTGAAGGGCTTCCGAAACCTGCTCGAGCGAGAGCTGGATGCGATCGAAGTGGCGGAGGCGAACGTCCCATCGGACGAATTCAATCTGGACTCGATGGAGTTCGGCAAGCGGGTTCCGAAGAGCGGCGCTAGGGGGAACGGAGAGACCGAGGCGCAGGGCCGCGGGAACGGAGCGGCGGCCGACGAGGAGACCAACGCCGGGACCGACGAGGTGGTCGAAGAGGTGGCCGAGAAGGTGACGGAGACCGTGGCGGAGAGCGATGCCGAGACCGTGCCCGAGGAGGAAACGGAGGTGCCCGTGGCAGCCAGCGCGGCTTCGGACCAGGGCCAGTCCAAGACCGCGGGTCCGTCCACGTCGCGGAAGAAGACGCTCGACGAGAGCGGGACCGATGTGGCTGCAGACTCCCCGGTCGAAGGCTCGACCCTCGAGGATGATCTCCCCGATGCGGCCGAGATCGCGGCGCAGAGGAGATCCGCGGAAGAGGGAGGCTCGGCCACGGCTTCCCCGGGCCGGTAGGGAGCGCGGCTGGGTGAGCTCGGGCGATCCACAGAATCTCCTCCGGCCCTTTCGCGACGCCGCCGAAGAGATCGGCGCTCGCACCTCGCTTCGACCAAGGGTCGCGATCATTCTCGGGACCGGTCTGGGCGCCCTGGGCGAGGCGATCCAGGCCGACGCGGTCGTGCCGTACGAGGAGATCACAGGGTTTCCTCTCTCCACGGTCGAGTCTCACACGGGCCGGCTCCTCGTGGGCCACCTCGACGGGATCCCCGTCGTCGCCATGCAGGGTCGTTTCCACCGATACGAGGGCTATTCGCTCCAACAGGTGACCTTTCCGGTCCGAGTGATGAAGCTCCTCGGGGCCGAGACGCTCATCGTATCGGGTGCGTGTGGAGGGTTGGACCCCATGATGTCCCTGGGCGACCTGGTCTTGCTGGACGATCACATCAACCTGATGGGAGACGGACCCCTGGTCGGTCCGAACCTCGACGACCTGGGCCCGCGGTTTCCCGACATGTCCGCGCCTTTCGATCGCGAGCTGCAGGAATCGGCCATGCGGGTGGCCCTCGATCTCAAGATCCCGCTACGGAGGGGCGTGTACGTGGCTGTAGTGGGACCGAACCTCGAGACCCGGGCGGAGTATCGAATGCTTCGCCGAATGGGAGCCGATGTGGTGGGTATGTCCACGGTCCCCGAGGTCATCGTGGCTCGACACATGGGCATGCGTGTCATGGGTCTGACGATCGTGACCGATCTTTGCCTTCCGGACGCGCTCGAGCCGGCCGACGTCTCCACGATCATCCGAACCGCGGCCGAGGCGGAGCCCCGGCTCACGACCGTGATTCGCGCCGTCGTGAACATCCTCTGATCCGTCGCGTAACCGGCCGAG
>JAHEKL010000319.1 GCA_024638345.1 Gammaproteobacteria bacterium
GGGAGCGGATTCCGCCTGAGCGGCGGCCTCGGCTACTTCGCCAACGACATGGAGCTAAGGGGCACTCCTCTGACGGCGGTCGAGATCGGAGGTCAGGAATACGAGCCCTCTGAGATCGGGACCCTCATCGGGCAGCTCGGAACGTCAGCCCTCGGTCCTTACCTGGGGCTGGGATGGGGAGACGCGACCCGAGGTGGATTCGGATTCGCGTTCGACCTGGGGGTGGTGTTCCACGGCACACCGGACGTGAGCCTGCGCGTGACGGGCCCGATCGAAGACGATCCTGAATTCCAGCAGGAGCTGGATCGAGAGTTGGAGGATGTCAACGACGAGGTCAGCTCGTTCAAGGTCTACCCGGTCCTGAGCCTCGGTTTCAGCTTCGGCCTCTGACGTCACGATCCGGCCAGCCGAATCGTTTCCCGACGACGAGGCCTGATGGGCGCGGCGAGTCGCGTCCTCGAGTCGACGTGCGAGACCAGAGGGGATTCGAATGCCTCACGGCAGAGTTGCTGCGCCGATCCTGATCGCGGTCCTGATCGGGCTCACCGCGTGTGAATCGAGCGACCTTCTCGGACCGGGTTCGCCCCAGGGAATCGAGGGGATCGCGCTCCTGGGACCTACCTGTCCGGTTCAAACCCAGGACGACCCCTGTCCGGACCAACCCCATCAGGCGCGGATCACCGTGCAAGACGAGCGTGGGGAATTCGTGACCCGTTTCAGCACGGGAGAGGACGGTCGGTTTCGTGTCGGGTTGAGGGCTGGTCGATACACGCTCGTCCCAGAGTCGGGAAACCCATTTCCGATCGCCGAAGAACAGTCCGTGGAGGTGCGGCCGGGCATCTACACTGAACTCGTCATCAGCTTCGACTCGGGCATCCGGACTCCGTCCGAGGCGTGATCCTCACGCCCCGTCTCGCGTGGTCATCAGGACACTCGTGAACACGGCTTCGCTGCTCGAGTTGGTCTCGTCCGTATCGCAGAACACCGCCAAGTAGGTCAATCTGGGGGCTTCCCCGCTACTCCAGATCTCCTCGTAGATCGACTCCAAATCGAGCGACTCGCTCACCCACTGACCCACCGCCGAGGTGCTGGTCTCCGCGACGTAGTGTGGAAAGCTGCCGATGTACTTGTACTCCCCTGGCTCGAAGACCCCGTTGCTCCAGATGATCTCCATCGAGCGTGAGAGGCCGTCGCGGGTCTCGAATCGAACGAAGAGTCGGGCCGGATGGTCGTCTCCTTCCCGAGTGCGTTCGTCGAGATCGGTTCGGATCGGCTCGTCCACGCGCCATTGCCACGTCAGAATCGGGTGTGTTTCCAGCGCGATGTCCGCGAAGCGGCCGAAGATCGAGGCGGAGTCGGCGGTGCGACAGCGAAGGCCGTGGAGCCCGTCCACCTCGACGAAGTCGATCTCCATCGGACGGCGCGTCCAGAACCGGCGGTGCCACCAGCCCTCGGGAAGCGGGTCCAGCGAGAACGGAGCCGAGAAGTCCAACACAGGGACGCTGGGTGCCTCGGCCGTCACGGGATTCACCGGATCAGGGGCCCGCGAGGCCCGCCGAACGAGGCCGTAGCCGATGCCAGTCAGGACCAACACCGCCAGGATCCCACTCAGGACATACTTCAAGACCGCTCTCCGCTAGAAAAGCGGAGCCAACCCCCGGGCAACCCCACCTCCGAGCCGGTCGAAGAGCAGCTGGATCTCTGCCCGGTACATGAGCTGGAGAACACCCGCAATCGCGAACACGGCAGCCGCCGTCCAAGCCCCCTGCCAGGCGAAACGGAGCGCCAGGAATGCAGTGACGAGCGCCAGAATCAGGGTCCAGCCGCCGCTGTAGAAGAGCCAATTCATCGCTCACCCTCCCTTCTGCTGGTAACCCGAATTTAACACCCTTGCCGTCCGTGGATCGCGGCGGCAGCTTCGCTGGCCCCCTCCCCGAGGACTCCCGACCGAAGGTGGGCCGGTGAAGAACGTCATCTATTGGTCCTTCGCAGTTGCCGTCGGGGGATTCCTGTTCGGGTTCGACACGGCTGTGATCTCGGGCGCGGACCAGCCGCTACAAAGCCTGTGGCAGACCAGTGACTTGTTCCATGGCGCGTTCGTCATGTCCTCCGCTCTCTGGGGGACGGTGATCGGCGCGCTGGCCGGCAGCGTCCCGAGCGACCGACTCGGTCGCAGGAAGAGTCTCCTGGGGGTCGGGCTGCTCTACTTGATCTCGGCGGTCGGATCCGCCCTCGCAGGAAACCCGCACTTCTTTGCCGTGATGCGCTTCGTCGGGGGGTTCGGAGTGGGAATGTCCTCGATCGTCGTTCCCGCCTACATCTCGGAGGTCGCACCCGCGCGGATGCGCGGTCGTCTGGTCGCCCTCTATCAGTTCCAGATCGTATTCGGGATCCTGGTAGCCTTCCTTTCCAACTATCTCCTAGCGGAGTTCCTGGGGCTCGACTGGCGTTGGATGCTGGGTGCGGAGGTGCTGCCCGCGCTCGCCTTCCTCGTCATGGTCGTCGGGATACCCGAGAGTCCGCGCTGGCTACTCCTGCACGAAGGTGACGAGGCGGAATGCCGCCGAGTGCTCGCTATCTCCGACCCAGAGCGCGTCGATCAGACCGTGGCAGCGATCCGGACGGCACAAAGGGATTTCCCCGATCCGCATCTCTTTCGGAGGGAATACGCGACACCGATGCTTCTCGCGTTCTCCGTCGCGCTCTTCAACCAGCTCTCGGGCATCAACTTCATCATCTACTTTGCTCCACGGATCTTCGGCCTCGCCGGCCTGGACAGCAGCTCGGCACTGCTATCTACAACCGGCATCGGCTTCGTCAACGTGGTGACGACGTTGCTGGGAATGTACCTGATCGATCGGGCCGGTAGGCGGTTCCTGCTCCTGGTGGGGTCCATCGGCTACATCGTCTCGCTCACGGCGGTGTCGTGGGCGTTCTACTCGAGCGCGGCCGGGCCGGGCTC
>JAHEKL010000320.1 GCA_024638345.1 Gammaproteobacteria bacterium
CGGAAGGGAGGTGCGATCGAGAACCTGGCGCTCTGGCAGGAGCTCGACCGTGAGGCGGAACGCCATTCGGTGGACTGGAGGTGGGTTCGGGGTCACGAGGGGCACCCCAGGAACGAGTACGCGAACGACCTCGCGGTGCGGGCTGCCCGAACGCAAGACCACTCGAACGGCTTCACCGACTCGGGCTTCGTGGAGTGGCTGGAGCGACATCGAGACGAGAAGGAGCGCTACCTGGACTTCTTCGAGTTCGCTCCGCCCGACGCCCTCGACGAAGAGGGCTGAACTTCGATCAAGGCAGTCCCGATCGGTCCGCTACGTTCCGCCGGAAGACGTCCCCGAAAGTCTCACGGGTGAGAGCCACGACCTCCTCCATCCGCACCGGCGCACCCGTGGCCTCCGCCAGCGACGTGACCCCCTCCTCCGCGATCCCACACGGGATGATCGTCCGGTAGTATTCCATCTCGGTGTTCACGTTCAGGGCGAAGCCGTGCGAGGTGATCCACCGCGAGGACACGCGGACTCCGATCGCCGCGATCTTGCCTCGTCCCGTCCAGACCCCGGTCCGGCCCGGGACCCGCGTCCCTGCGACTCCAAATGCGTCGATCACGCGGATAAGGACATCTTCCAGGTCGCGAAGATACCGGTGGATATCCTTTCGATCCGGTCGAAGGTCGAGGATGGGATATCCTACGAGCTGGCCCGGCCCGTGGTAGGTGACGTCCCCTCCCCGGCCGGTCTCGAGCATCTCGATCCCGAGCGATCTCCGCAGCTCGGGTCCCGCCAACACGTGCGCGGGATCCGCAGACGAGCCCATCGTAATGACATGGGGATGCTCGAGTAGCAGCAGCTGGTCGGGAACGTCGCCGTCTCGTCGTCGGCCCACCAGATCCTCTTGGATCTCGAGACCCCGGCGGTACGGAACCGAGCCCAGCCAGCGCGCCTCGAGCACCGGGGTGTCGACCGACGCCGCGGCGGATGGGACTTCCGGCTCTTGATGCACGGACATGCGTCTCGGCGGCTACGCGTCGTCCGGGAAGTCCTCGAGCATTTCCTTGAGATAGGCCAGGAACCGGGCCGCATCCGCTCCGTCCACGATCCGATGATCGTATCCGAGCGAGAAGATCGACCGCTTCCGGACCCCGATCGAGTCGACTCCGGTCTCTGGATCGGAGAGCACCACCACCCGCTTCTCGATCGCTCCGGTACCGAGAATCCCCGACGTCCCCTTCGGGATGATCGGCATGCCCACGAGGGTACCGAGCACGCCGGGATTGGTGATCGTGAAGGTCCCGCCCTGGATCTCGTCCGGGTTGAGGCGGCGCGCCCGTGCGCGCTCGGCCAGGTCGACGATCTTCTTCGCGATCCCGACGAGGGAGAGATCGTCCGCATCCCGAATGACCGGTACGATGAGACCCGGATCGAGATCGACCGCGATCCCGAGGTTTACGTTCCCTCGATAGATGACGTTGTTTCCCGATGCAGTGGCGTTGACCATCGGGAACTCCCGCAAAGTCCGGGAAACGGCCCAGGCCACGAACGCGGTGAAGCTGACCCTGACGCTCTGCTCGGCCCATCGCGACTTGTTCTCACCGCGAATCTGATCGACCCGTGAGAAGTCGATCTCGATGAACGAATGGACGTGGGGAGCGATCCGCTTCGCGAGCACCATGTGCTCGGCGGTGAGACGGCGGACCTTGTCCATCGTCTCCACTTCGTCTCCCTCTCGCACCGGGAACTCGGGATGTTGCACCGTGCCGTAGAACTGATCCCAGAGATCGGAGGGGGGAGGCACCGGTTTGGCCGAGGGTGCGAGCGGCGCCTGCGGCGCCTCCGGCTCGGTGGGCTTCTCGGCCCGAGTTTCCGACGGTTCCCGAGCCTCGGGAACCTGCGTCTCCCGGTCGCCGTCGCCGTCGCCGAGGTACTCGAGCAGATCCTGTTTCGTGACGCGGCCTCCGCGACCGCTGCCCAGCCCTTCCAGCTTCGCGAGATCGATGCCGTGCTCTTCGGCCATCCTCCGAACGATCGGTGTGGCCCTTTGGCGGAGGCTTTGCTCCGCGGTCGCCTCCGCAGTCGTTTCGGTCCGTGAGTCGTCTTCCTCCTCTGCGGGTCGCGACTCGCGAGCACGCTCCGACTCCGTGACGTCGGACGCGGACGCGGGCTCGACGGCGGTGTCGTCGTCCTCCGCCTCATCGCGTGAGGCGGGTTCTTTCGGCTCGGCCGCCGGAGTCTTCTCCGTCACCGCGGCGGCGGCCACCCTTTTGGCCGCGTCCCCGTCGCTGTCGATATAGGCGATGACGGTGCCGACCTCCACCGTCTCACCTTCACCGACCACGACCTCGGCCAGCACCCCGGCCTGAGGAGCCGGGATCTCCGCGTCGACCTTGTCTGTAGAGATCTCCAGAATCGGCTCGTCCCGCTCGACCGAGTCGCCGACCTTCTTCAACCACTTCGATACGGTGCCCTCGGCGATGGACTCGCCCATCTGCGGCATGGGGACTTCGATGCGCGCCACGTTGTCTCTCCCTCGCCTCCGCGATCTCTGACGTCGGAACCTACGGGTCCGGCTGCGTCTCTTGGGTTCCGCCCGGGGCTCCGGCTTCTGGTACGAGGGGCGTCGTCGCCGGAATGTCCGCTTCGGGCAGCAGCGGAGTCGGAGCGGCCGCGGGCTGTAGGTCCTGTTGCAGAATCGAGCCCGGCTGCTGAGACCGCGACGAAAGGATCGCCAGGAACAGGGACAGGACCATGAAGAGTCCTCCGGCGACCCAGCTGGAGCGTGTCAGGAACGTCGTCGCCTGACGTCCGCCCAGAATCCCTTCGGTCGCGGTGACCCCTCCACCCATGGCGGCCAGACCCCCTCCCTTTCCCGACTGGAGGAGGATGACGACCGACAGGAAGAGCCCGTCGAGTATGAGGATGGCGAGCAGGAAGCCGTACATGGATCGGCGAAGGATCAGGGG
>JAHEKL010000059.1 GCA_024638345.1 Gammaproteobacteria bacterium
GTACTTTGGATGCGCGTCTAATGGAAGGTGGGCCGAGTACAGCGCGGTACCCGCCCGAATCAGTGGCTCTACCCGTCGATACCGGCGACCGGTCAGTGGCTGAAGTCCGCTCCAGTAGAGGCCGTGATGGACGATCAACAGGTCCACATCCTGCGATACCGCCTCCTCGATCGTTTGGACGCTGGCGTCCACGGCCGCGGCGATCCTCCGTACGGGCCCCCTGCCTTCGACTTGCAGACCGTTCAGGGCCCTCTCGTAGTCTGGGAAGCCGGGGATCCCGAGTTCGGCATCGAGAAAATAGAGGAGTGATTCTAAATCTGTCTCCGGCGACGTCATTCTCGGGCGCTCTTCTCTGAGGAGGCCAGTCCTGTCGGGTCGATGCGGACGTCCGATCCGCTAGGGGCAGCCGCCCACGACAGGTATTCCACATCGAGGTGTACAGAAACGGGTCTCAACCACTGAATGAGTGCTATAACCGATGAAGACATAATGAGTTCGCGCGTTTTCCACGGAAGTGGAGAAAGCCGGTGGGAACTCACGCCGTTTTGGTCGCACCGAGCGTGATCTCCCCTCCCTCCTCGGTGGAGATCGTTGCTCTCCGCAACCGAGCCGGATGAGGTTGAGGAGGGGCACCCAGCTCGACTTCTCCCATCTGGAGATCTCCATTCAGAACCGCCCCGTCCGCCAGCAGGAGACGAAGGGTGCGGATCTCGCCTTCGACCCGAGCCGTCGCCTGGATCTCGAGCCGTGACGCCGCTACCAGAACGCCGGACGCCTCACCGGCAATGAGGGCGTCCTGGGTCCGGATTTCTCCCTGAACGCTCCCACCCTTGGCAACTACCACCGCCTGACCGGCATACACGCTCCCGACGAGAGACCCCTCGACCCGAACGGTCCCCTCGGAGACGCAGTCACCAACGATCCGTGTCCCCGGACCGATCAGGGAAAGCCTGACGGTATCCGCCTCGTCCGTTTCTCGCTCCCGCCCTCGTGCCATCTCCATCCTCTCAGTCAGTTGATTTCAAGCTCTTCACGAAACGTTCAGGGGGGTGTGACGAGTGTGAGCGGATCGATCGGAACGCCTCCGTGGAGGATCTCGAAGTGTAGATGGGGCGCAGTCGAGCTACCGGTCGAACCAGACAAGGCGATGACCTCGTTTCGTCGAACCACTTCCCCCTCCGCTGCAAGAATGACGGAGACATGCGCATAACGGGTCCGATAGTCCATCCCATGATCCAGCACGAGGTAGTTCCCGTAGATCCGGTCCGTTCCGGCCTCTGAAACCGTTCCGCTCGCCGCCGCTCGAACATACGAGCCGCTCGGGACGGCGACGTCGATCCCTGGGTGCTCGCTGGCGACCTCCGCCAGAAGGGCCTGCGTGACGAATCCGGCCTCTGTAAGCGGCCATGCGGATGGAACGTCCCCCTCCGCCGCGCCGGCCCTCGAGCGCTCCGCGGGAGCCGGCCCCGTCGGGGGTGGCAGCCAGAGCTCACCGGCCCCAGCAGAGGCGTCGGCACCGAACAAAGACCGAATCCCTTCGTACGCCTGCTCGACCTCTTCCAGGCTTTGGGCGAGAGCTTCCACTTCCCCTTCTCGTGCCTGAAGTCGCGCCACCTCCCGCTCGAGCAGGGTGGCCTCTCGAGCGCGAGACGCGAGGTACCCCCAACTCGCGATGGTCACGAGTCCCACCGCCAGGGTAGTTCCGGCTCCGATCCACACCCAGCGGAGTTGCCGATAGGAGATCCGAAAAGTCCGCGTCTGCTTTCCTCCATCGGGGACAACGATGACAGTCAACTCGCGATCGGTCCCCTCGCCTACTCCCCGCTCTTCCTCCGTCACCCGGCGACCTCGCTGGATTCACGTCCGGTGATGGCCTCGAATACCCGCTCGAAGTCCTCAGCGGAGCGGAACGGGATCTCGATCACGCCCTGCGCCCCTTTTCCCTTCTTGACCTTCACTCGAGTGCCGAGGGCTTCGCAAAGCGCCTCCTGGAGGGCGTGAACGATCGGATCATCCGGCGTTTGGGCCCCTCTCCGAGCTCGCCCGTTCGTGGCTTCGTCTTTCTGGGTTGCAGACTCCGCACGGACACGAGCTTCCACCTCCCGCACACTCCACCCCTCTCGCGCGGCCTTCCGGCCGAGCTCGACGAGGCGTCCCGCATCTTCGATGGATAGGAGCGCACGGGCGTGACCCATCGAGAGGGCTCCCTCCTCCAAGAGCCGGCGGATCGACGGGGGAAGACGCAGCAGACGAAGGAGGTTGGCAACCGTCGAGCGGTCCTTTCCCACGGACTGAGCCACCTCTTCCTGAGTCAAACCGAACTCTTCCGTGAGCAACCGGAATCCCTCCGCTTCCTCCAAAGGATTCAGCGCTTCCCGTTGGATGTTCTCCACGAGCGCGAGGACGAGAAGAGTACGATCGTCGACGTCCCGCACGACGACCGGGATCTCCTCCCATTCCAACTGATTCACGGCGCGGAGTCTCCGCTCTCCAGCCACCAACTCGTATCGATCGCCGTCTAGACTACTCGAGGGTCGAACTACGACCGGCTGCAGGAGCCCGTTCTCCTTGATCGAGCGAGCCAGATCCGCAAGGTCGTCCTCACCGAATTCGCGCCGCGGCTGAAAGGGGTTGGGAACGATTCCCCTAACCGGAAGCGTCCGTATCTCGGATTCGGCTGCCGTCTCGGCCAGGTAATCCTCACCCAGCAGCGCCTCGAGCCCACGGCCCAGCCTAGGTCGGTTCGCACTGCTCATGTCGATACCCCTTTAACGGTCACTTTCCTGCGCCTCTTCCCTCGCACCCGGAGGAGCTCGCGAGCTAGCGCCAGATAGCTCTGCGCGCCGGCGGACAGGACGTCGTAGGTCACGATGGGCTGGCCGAAGCTGGGGGCCTCGGCAAGCCGAACGTTTCGTGGAATCGTCGTCTCGAACACCTTTGCCCCGAAGTACTCTCTGGCCTCGTCTGCTACCTGCTTGGACAAGTTGAGACGCCGATCATACATCGTAAGCAGGACCCCTTCGATCTCCAGGCTCGGATTGAGCCCCCGCTGGACGAGGCGAATCGTGTTCAGCAGTTGTGAAAGACCCTCCAGCGCGTAGAACTCGCACTGGATCGGGATCAGAACGCTGTCCGCCGCGATCAGGGTATTCAGGGTCAACAGACCCAACGAGGGGGGGCAGTCCACGAGGACGAAGTCAAAATCGTCCCGTACGGCCTCGATCGCCTTGGCCAACACCTTCTCGCGCTCCGGTCGGTCAACCAGCTCGAGCTCCGCTCCTACCAGATCGCGATTCGAGGGAATCAGGCTCAGGAAAGGGAAATGAACGTGAGACCGTGTGCACTCGACCACGGGTCTCTCGTCCACGAGTACGTCGAAGATCGTGGGCAGCGAGTCCCGCTTGTCCACCCCCAGACCGGAGGTGGCATTCCCCTGGGGATCGATGTCAACGATCAGCGTTCGCTGCTCTGCGACCGCCAGAGAAGCACCCAAATTGATAGCCGTTGTCGTCTTCCCGACGCCGCCTTTCTGGTTGGCGATGGCGACAACGCGAGCCATTCAGGGCCTTCGGAGTGGAGTGGACAGGCGCAAGCCGAGAATATAGACGAGGATCGATGAAGTGGAAATGCGTCGCTCAGTGGCACAGGATGTTTCACGTGAAACAACTCGGAGCGCTCGACCCGTAACGCCTGAGGAGGGGCGACGTGTTCCACGTGGAACAGCACTCGATCCCGACCGTCCTCCCGCCTCTCAGTCCGCCGGAAGGCCGTCCCCCTTGGCACGGCGTAGCCGATTCCAGCGCTTGACCTCGAGCACCAGGTTCTGCAGGTCCGCCGGTGACACTCCGGGGATTCGACCAGCCTGAGCCAGCGTTGCGGGACGGATCCGGGCCAGCTTCTCCCTAGCCTCCCGGGAGATCGTAGCGAACTCCGCGAATGGTGCCTCTTCCGGCACCGTGAACGCTGCCTGGGCGCGAAGCCGCTCAGCTCGCTCCTTCTCCCTTCTCACGTAGCCCTCATACTTCACCTCGACCTCCACTGAACGGACCACCTCGTCGACCGGATCGAACGGGGCATTCCCCACGGCGAAGAGCGTGACCGCGTCCAGCTCCGGTCGTCTGAGCAACTCCTCCGCACTCGCGTGCTCCCTCAGTGCTCCGGATCCCGTGCTCCGAAGAGCCTCATTGACGACTTCGGGGCCCAGCCGGGCCTCGCGAAACCATTGCGAGACGGCCGTTCGCGCGCGCGTCCGTCTATCGAGCGCTTCACCCTGTGCGTCGGTCAGTAGCCCCGCTTCCCTTGCAACGGGGCCCAGCCGCTCTACCGCGTTGTCCTGCCTCAGGAGAAGCCGGAACTCTGCTCTCGAGGTGAACAGGCGGTAGGGCTCGTCCACGCCGCGGGTGACCAGGTCGTCGATGAGTACTCCGACATATGCTTGATCTCGCTCGAGGACGAGCGAGGGGCGCCCGAGCACTCTTGCGGCAGCGTTCGCCCCCGCGATCAGTCCCTGGCCGGCAGCCTCCTCGTACCCGGTGGTCCCGTTGATTTGACCGGCGAAGTACAAACCTGGGAGCTCGCGCACTTCCAGCGTGTGACGGAGCTGATACGGTGGGAAATAGTCGTACTCGATTGCATAGCCCATCTTCGTTATCCGGGCTCGCTCCAAGCCCGGAACCGTGCGCAGAAACCTCTCCTGCACCTCGAATGGGAGCGAGGTGGACAGGCCGTTCACGTAAAGCTCCGTCGTCTCCAGCCCCTCCGGCTCCAAGAACACCTGATGTCGCCTGGCATTCGGAAACTTGACGATCTTGTCCTCGATGGAGGGGCAGTATCGGGGCCCGCGACCCGAAATCTCGCCACCGTAGAGCGCGCTTGCCTGGAGGTTCTCCCGTACGATCGCGCTCAGTTCAGGTCCCGTCCATGTGATCCAGCAAACCCGTTGTTCGGGAATCGGCTTTTCCTCGTATGCCGAGAATCGATACGGCAACGGGTCTCCAGGCTGGATCTCGACGCGCGAGAAGTCCACGGTGCGCCCGTCGACCCGCGGCGGAGTCCCAGTCTTGAACCGCGCCATGAGCAGTCCGCGCGCCTCCAGGGCTTCAGCCAACTCGATCGACGGAGCCTCACCGGCCCTCCCCGCGTCCTGTCCGGCCTCTCCACCCACATGGATCTTCCCTCGGAGGAAGGTGCCAGCGGTGATGACCACCGCCGATGCGCCAAAGCGTAGCCCTCCCCGCGTCACGATGCCTCGCGCCGCTCCCCCCTCCACCATCAGCCCCGTTACCATCTCCTGGAACATGTCCAAGTCGCTCAGCTCGTCCAGGACGCGACGCACAGCTCGCGGGTAGAGACCCCTGTCGCATTGAGCCCGGGGGCCCCAAACCGCTGGACCCTTCGATCGATTCAGCATGCGGAACTGAATCCGCGACGCATCGGTGGCGCGGCCCATGATTCCACCGAGCGCATCCACCTCCCGCGCCACTACGCCCTTCGCGACTCCACCGATCGCCGGGTTACAGCTCATCTGACCGACACGGGCCAGATCCGGGGTGACCAGCAGGGTCCGGGCACCCATCCGCGCAGCCGCCGCGGCGGCCTCCGTTCCAGCGTGGCCACCCCCCACCACGATCACATCATAGGTCGCGTGCACTTCGTTCATGCGCTTTGCCATCCCCTTAGCCGTATCGAACCTCGAAACCCGAATCGGGCAGACCCGTCGCAGGACCCAACAACACGACACCATCGACACGCGCACCACCGGGGCCCACACCAAGCCGGCGCTCGAAGAGGCTCAGGCCCTGCTCGGGTCCGTCGGCGTGGACCTCGACGGATCCATCGGGCAGATTCCGGACCCATCCTCGAAGCCCAAGCTCTCGGCCCACAGCCTGGGTCCACCAACGGAATCCCACCCCCTGCACACGACCCTCGACCCGGACGGCCATCCCCATAACTTTAATTCCGACTTGTAGTTATACTTATTCTGCCCTACTTTCCCACGCAGAAGTCTGCGAAGACCCGGTCCAAGATCTCGTCGGGGGAGACGATCCCCAGCAGCTCCTCGAGAGCGGTCTCCGCCGGCCTCAGATGGGTCGCCGCCACATCCGCCGGGAGTCCCTCCTCAAGTGCCTCCACGAAAGCCTGGGTCTCCCGGAGTGCCAGGCGCACGCCTTCCGTCTGTCTCCTTCTCGTCAAGAGCGGTTGCCCCAGACCACCTCCGGTGATCACTCCCCGGAAGACGAGGTTCTTGAGTACCCGGCGAAGCTCCCCGAGTCCCCGCCCGTCGATCACGGAGACCTCCAGCGCCGCGTGGATCCGCTGGGCGAGCTCGGTGGGTGGCCGGAGCCCCGCACGCTCCCGGGGTGCCAGGACGTCTGGATCGTCCTTGTGGGACCCCCGATCGGCCTTGGTCTGAAGCACGATCACCGGCTTCTCCATTCCGAGCTCCCGGAGAAACGCGGTTTCGGGATCGCCCCAACCCCACTCCATGGAAACACATAGGAGAACGACCTCTGCATGGCGAACGTATCGCCGTGCGACCTCGATCCCGAGGCGCTCCACCTCTTCCGCTCTCTCTCTGAGCCCAGCGGTGTCCACCATCCGAAAGGGATATCCCTCGAACGAGACGGAGGCCTCGAGCGCGTCTCTCGTGGTGCCTGGCTGCGCGGTCACAATCGCACGCTCCACACCCAAGAGAGCGTTGAAGAGGGACGACTTGCCCGCGTTGGGCCGGCCGGCGAGAACCACCAGCGCACCCTCCTTGATCAACTCCCCCTCGGGCGCGGTACTCAACAGATCCTGCAGGGCCGCGCACAGCACCTCACCTGCCTGGAGGATTTCCGCCAGCGGAACCGGGGGCTCGT
Organism: Gammaproteobacteria bacterium; assembly: GCA_024638345.1. Taxonomy (GTDB): domain Bacteria; phylum Gemmatimonadota; class Gemmatimonadetes; order Longimicrobiales; family Gaopeijiaceae; genus JAAXGI01. The sequence goes on from JAHEKL010000059.1 coordinate 6,861, forward strand.
CCTCCTCCGGGAAGTCCAGGTGATACACCAGCATCGCCTCGAGCGCTACGAGCTGCTCCCTCAGCTTCGCCAGCCGCCCGGAGAGGCCTCCTTCCATCTGGTGCAGGGCCACCTGATGGCCCGCGTCGCTGCCGGCGTCGATCAGATCTCGAATCCCCTCAGCCTGCACCAGATCCAGCTTTCCGTTGAGATACGCCCGCTGCGTGAACTCGCCGGCACGCGCGCCCCTCGCTCCGGCGCTCTCGAGCGCAGACAGAACCAGAGCGGGAACGAGAACGCCTCCGTGGGTCGAGATTTCGATAAGGTCCTCGCCCGTGTAGGACGCCGGAGCCTCGAAGTATGTCACCAGGGCATGATCCAGCACCCGGTCCTCGCTCGGGTCCCGGAGCGTGGTCAGAAGCGGGACGCGAGGGCGGCTCTCCCCATGCCAGTCCGGGGCCATGCGCCGAACGACATCCACGGCTCGGGAACCGGAAAGCCGAAGCACGGCGATGGCACCTCGACCTGGCGCAGTTGCGAGCGCCGCGATGGTGTCCGCTTGGAGTGCGTCACTCACGAGGTCAACCCGTGAGGGCCGTCAGGCCTTGGCCGGGGTCGGCGGTCCCTTCGCCCGAACCTTCTGCCGCTCACGCGCGATCCACCACGTCTGCGGCAGCGTGGCCAGATTGGCCGTGAAATAGTAGAGGTTCAGCCCCGACGGGAGATTCGCGAAGATCACCACCATGAAGATGGGCATCCCCCACATCATCATCTTCATCTGGGGGTTCACCTCGTCCATGGTCCTCATCGAGACCCATTGCATCAGGAACATCGAGGCGCCGAGAAGGGCCGGGAGTACATAGAACGGATCCGCTGTCGACAGATCCGGCAGCCAGGCGAACGGTACGCCCCGGAGCTCGATCGTGTTCTGAAATACGAAGAACAGCGCGATCAGCACCGGCCAGGGAAGGAGCATCGGCCAACAACCCGCAAGAGGATTGAACCCGTGCTCCTTGTAGAGCTTGATCATCTCCTTCTGCAGCTTCTCCGGCTGGTCCTTGAACTTCGTCTGGATGTCCTTGACCAGGGGTTGGACGGCCATGTTCCGCAGGTTCGCCCGCATGGCCTTGTGGTTGAGCGGGAAGAGCACCACCCGCATCAGCACCCCGACCAGGATCAGCACCCACCCGTATCCGATCGCGAGACTCGTGTGGAAGAAGACCAGCACCCACATGATCACGCCGATGATTGGACGCAGAACCGGGCGCAGGAACCGCCAACCCACCGGATTCACGTCTTGAAAGGCGCTGCCGACTCGCGAGAGGCGCGCGTAGTCCTGGGGTCCCGCGTAGATCCGGTGCTCGAAAGTCCCTCCCGGGCCCAGAGACTGCGTCACGGCCAGCGCGGCCCTACCGGAGACTTGCTCCGAGGGCCGCGCAAGCAGCCCGCCCAGATACAGGGGGTCACCGGCCCGTTCCGCTGGCAGAATCCCGACCACCCAGTAGCTGCTACGCGTCGCGGCCCATAGGAGCGGACCCTCCACGACCGAAGCGGCCTCGACGTCCTCGAACAAGGTCGAGCGGACGCCCTCCTGGAGATGGTTCACCGCATAGGCTAGGCTGGTCGAGTCCCTTTCCTGGTCGATCTCGTTGAAAGCGGGGCCTACGCCCAGGTCGCTGATCAATAGGCCTCTGTTCAGCCCTTCGGCCCGCCCGCGTGCCTGTACGAGATAGAAGTCCGGATCGAAGGTGTACTCGACCTGAAAGGAAAAAGGCTCCGTAGGGTGCTCGTACCTCAGGGCCAGCGTTTGTGGACCGCCTCCGGCCGTGAGCCTCAAGCCATCAGCCGGGGTGACCTCGAAGGGCGCCGAGCGGAGATCGACCGTGTCGGCTTCGACCACGATTCGGCTGCCGAGGAGCCCGGGTCCCTCGGGAACCACGAGCTCGACCGATCCCGGACGCTGAAAGGAGTCGAACTCGAGGAGCTCAACCGAGCGCAGTCGCGCCCCCAGCGTCGAGAACGTGAAGCGGTAGAGCGGTCCCTCGACGGTGACCAGACGCTCAGCGCCGGGCTCCGGTGCCGGCACCACCGGTGTGTCCGTTTCGGGCGACAACTCGGGGAGCGCGGGATCGGTGGGAACCAGCGCCGGTACCGGTGCATCCCCTTCGACTGGAGATGTTTCCGGGGGGGTCTCCGTCACCGCCTCCGCCACCGCCGGTTCCGAGGCCTGCTCAGTCAGGGCGGCTCCCGCTTCCGGTCCCTCGGCTTCCGGGAGTGGGGCTGGGGGAAAGAGCAGATTTCCCCCCACCAGGACCGCCAACATGAGCACGACCGCGAGCACGAAACGCTGCTGTGGATTCATCGCCCCTGCACGTCCGTCCTGCCCGCGCCGCGTCGCACGGGGACCGGGTCATAGCCCTTGCCACCCAGGGGATGACACCGGGAGAAGCGCTTCAGGAACAGCCAGCTGCCCCGAAGCGGGCCGAAGCGCCCTACGGCTCGGTAGGCGTATGTGGAGCAGCTCGGAGTGAAGCGACAGGACGGGGGGGTGAAAGGGGAGATGCCCTTTCGATAGAGCTCGATCAGCCCGAGAAGGAGGCGTTGGAACACAGCCGCTCCGTCAGTCGAAGGAGTTCCGCCCGCAGCTCGTCGAATGGGGCGTCGTAGGCCCTGGGGCGGCTTCTAACCAACACATCCACGATGCACTCCCTTCGTCCGAGTCTTGGGAGGATTTCCCTCCGCCCGATCTCCCGAAGCCGACGCCTCAGCCGGTTTCGGTCCACCACCTTCCGCCCGTGACGCGGCACGATCGTCCCGAAGCGGGGGCGGTCGTGTGGGGCCGGTGCGGTGAACACGTCGAGATGGGAGGACCGGGCTCTGGCACCGCTCTCGAGCAGCACCCGAATCTCACTCCCGAGGCGTATGCGGCTGGAGCGGGGAAGACGCTCGTCTTCCCGAGGTCGGCCTCCGGCTTGGGCGGAGCCCACGGGCGACCTACTTCGAGCCCACCCTCACAGTGAGCCGGCTGCGGCCCCGCCGACGTCGGCGGGCCAGGGTCTTGCGACCCCCTCGGGTCTTCATCCGGGCTCGGAATCCGTGCTTGTTCACACGTTTCCTGTTCCTCGGTCTATATGTCGGCTTCATTCGTATTCACCTCTACCGGAATCAGGCCTCGGGGGCCGTACGAAGCAGGGAAAGGTATCCGGATCCGAGAGGCGGCGTCAAGTCGGAAAACCCGCGCGAAATATCCCTTTCCGAGGGAAGAAATGGGCGATTGACATTCCCCTCCCCAGCCCGTAGGATCCTTCCCCCCGGGCGTCTCCGAGGGATACTCGAAAAAAGCCTCTCCTTCACCACCTGCGGTCCGCCGAATGGAGTTCACTGCGTCCGAGCTCTGGTCCCAAGTCCTCAATTCCGCGAGGACGAGGATGCCAGAGCAGAGCTACCGGACGTGGCTCGCGGGAAGCACCGCCGTGGGCCTGTCGGACGACGAGCTGATCGTCGAAGCACCCAGCGACTTCCACGTCGAGTGGGTCGAGGACAAGTACGGACCCTCTCTGCGAGACATCCTCCGAAAGCTCTCCGGACGACCGGTCTCGCTCACTTTCCAAGCATGTGCCCAGAGCGCCTCGCCGGACGAGCTCCGGTCTCCGATGGTCCCGTCGCTCGAGGTCTCTCCCTCGACCACCACGACGGGGCTCCGCGTCGAGGAGCCTCGAGCGGATGGACACGGCTTCGATCGGCGTACCCCATCCGCCAAGTCGGCGCCCTCGCTGAACGAACGATATACGTTCGGGCGTTTCGTGGTCGGCAACAACAATCAACTCGCCGCGGCAGCGGGTCATGCTGTAGCCGAACGCCTGGGCCGAGTCTACAACCCCCTATTCGTGTATGGCGGGGTCGGTCTCGGAAAGACCCATCTCATGCACGCGATCGGGCACGAGGTCATCGAGCGTGGCCCGCACACCGAGGTCGCCTACGTCACGACCGAACGCTTCATGAACGAGCTCGTGAGCGCGATCCAGACCGGTACCACGCGCGACTTCCGCCGCCGCTTTCGCCACATCGATCTCCTCCTCGTGGACGACGTCCACTTCTTGGAGCAGAAGGAAAGCACACAGGAGGAGTTCTTCCACACCTTCAACGCGCTGCACGACGCGGGCAAGCAGATCGTTCTGACCTCCGACCGCCCGCCCAAAGAGCTTCCCGGGGTGGAAGATCGGCTCGTGTCTCGGTTCGAGTGGGGGCTCGTGGTGGACATCAAGCCTCCCGACTACGAGACCCGGGTGGCCATTCTGCAGAAGAAGGCGTTCGACGACGATCTCGTGCTGGACCCCGACATCATCGACTTCGTTGCCCGCTCCTGCACGTCCTCCGTCCGCGAGCTCGAGGGGGCCGTCATCAAGCTGCTGGCCTATTCATCACTGCGAAACGAGGAGATCAACCTGACTCTGGCTCGCACCGCTCTGCAAAGCGTACTTCGGCCCGGGGCCCTGTCCGAAGGTCCCTCGGTCAGCGCCGAGCGGATCCGCGAGGAGGTTGCCCGAAACTGGAACGTGAAGCCGGACGGGCTGGCTTCCAAACGCCGCACGAAGGATGTGATGATCCCACGACAGGTCGCCATGTATCTGATCAAGGAAATGCTCGACGAGTCTCTAGTTCGAATCGGTCGGCTGTTCGGCGGAAGAGACCACTCGACGGTGATCCACTCGATTCGACGGGTGCAAGCGGAGATGCACGAAGACGACGACTTCGCCCATCGCGTCAATCGCATCCGACAGAAGCTGGAGGCGTAGCGTTACCCGTGGTCCGTCTGGCATCGACCGGCGGCTGCCGGTGTGGAAACCACTGTGGGGTTCCCGGTAGTCTTCTGGAATCTCTTCCGATTCGTGGAAGCGCTGGATGTTCCGAGTTCCTTCTCCACCCG
>JAHEKL010000060.1 GCA_024638345.1 Gammaproteobacteria bacterium
TCGACATGATCCGGAAGTATCCCAGAGTCCGTGTGCTCGAGCTGAACGAAGGTCGACTGGCCTACGATTCCGCAGCGGTGGCCGAACCGAAATGATGCAAGCGCTACGCGAAGCCTTCGCCGCGATTCGACGCGCCCCCTTCCTCAGCGCCCTGTCGGCGGCGATGGTCGCCCTCGCCCTGTTCGTCGTGGGGCTCTTCGGGCTCGTCACCTACAACATGCACCAGGCGCTCACGCGGGTTGAAGAGCGCGTCGAGGTGGTCGCTTATATCCGCGAAGGCGCCCGCGACGACGAGGTGCAGGTGGCAAGAGACGTCTTGCTCGGGCTGGAGGAAGTGAGCGCCGTCAAGCACGTATCGAAGGAAGAGGCGCTGCGGATCGCCAGCGAGGACGTGCCGGAGTTCGAGGAGATCTTCGGCGACCTGGAGGTGAATCCGTTGCCGGCGTCGCTTGAGGTGGAGCTCCACCCCGGATATCGCACACCGGAATCGGTCGAGCGGGTTGCGGCGGCCGCCTCCCTTCACGATGCGTTCGAGGACGTCATCTTCGGTCAGGAGTGGGTGGATCGGCTGTACGTCCTGAGAACCGTGGCCGCGGTCACCACCACCATCCTGGGCACCGCCTTCGCCGTAGTCGCGGCGCTGATCATCGCGACGGCGGTGCGTATCGCGATCTTCGCCCGTGGTGACGAGATCCGGATCATGCGGCTGGTCGGGGCTACGAACGGCTTCATACGCAGGCCGTTCCTGTTGGAGGGATTCTTGACGGGGGCCATTGGTGGCATCCTCGCCATCTTGATGACGTACGTGGCGTTCCTCTCCGCGGACCGACTCATCTTCCCCCTCGAGTGGATCCCGCTGGAATGGGTGTTCGGCGGCATTCTGACCGGCGCGGGTTTCGGAATCGTCGCAAGCGGATTCGCCATCCGACGATACCTGCAGGAAGTCTGATGTCCGCTCGGTTCCTGCTGATCCTTTCGTGCCTGTCCATCCTCTTGATCGCTGGTCCCGCGCCTCGTCTGGGCGCTCAGGAGCAACCCGGCGATCTCCGACGCGAGATCCAGGACAGTCAGCGCCGGCTCGAGGAGATCCGTGGCGAACGGGCCGGGCTCCAGCGTGAGATGTCTGCCCTGCGTTCCAGTGTTCAGGACGTTTCCGGAGAGCTTCAGAACATCGAGCGTCAGCTGAGCGCCTCGCGTTCGGTGCTGGCCGAGATCGACTTCCAGGTGACCACTGGGACCGAGCGTGTGCGCCTGACCACCGAAGATCTCACTCGGACCCGAAGTCGACTGGTCGAACGGCAGGAGATCCTGAATCGTCGGCTGCGATCCATCTACAAGCGCGGCCCCCTGCACACGGCGCGGGTGATCCTCGGGGCAGACTCCTTCGCAGACTTGCTCAACCGGTACCACTACCTGCGCCTGATCGCATCATACGACCAAGCTCTGCTCAACGCGGTACGGGGTCTCGAGACGGAGCTCGTTGCCCAGAATCGCGAGCTGGAGGAGAGCCTCCAGGAGCTTGGCCGATTCCGCGACTCGAAGTTGGGCGAGGTCTCGGAGTTGCGGCAGGTGGAAGAACGACATCAGCGAGCGTTGGACCAATTCCGGAGCGAGGAGCGCGACACCTTCAGTCGACTGGACGAGCTCGAAGAGGACGAGGCCGAGCTCACCAGCATGATCGCGGGCTTGGAGCGGAGAAGGCTGGAGCAGGAGGATCGGGTCGCCGTAGGCGCACTGCTGCCCCCCTCTATGGGAAGCCTGTCCGCACGAGACGCAGGAACGCTCGAATGGCCCTTGGATGGTGAGATCGTTTATCCCTTCGGTGTCCAGCGGCGGCCCAACGGAAGCGTGCTCCGGTGGAATGGCATCGGCATCGGGGCTCCGATGGGCACGCCGGTCCGAGCGGTACGAGGCGGCACTGTGGCCCTCGCGGGGCCATTCGAGGGCTACGGCCCGTCGGTGATCGTCAGTCACGGTGGAGGCTACTACACACTGTACCTGTATCTGGAGGAGGTCGGTGTGGTCGAGGGCAGGTCGGTCGAGGCCGGCCAGGTCGTGGGTACGGTCGGTGGGGGTGGGACACCAGAGGGACCACGCGTCGAATTCCAGGTGCGTGTTCCAATCGACGGGCGGACGCCACAAGCCGTGGATCCGATGAGGTGGCTGCGGCCCCCCGTCGGCCCACGGTGACACTCCACGCGCTCGAGGGGCACGAACGGCCGCGCGAGGCGCTCGGCCGCGCGCACTCGAAGAACGGGCTGCCCGCCGTGCTTCTGCTCCATGGCCCCAAGGGGGTCGGCAAGCAGCGGCTGGCGCTCTGGACCGGGCAGCTGATCCTGTGCGAGCGTGCGAGTGGAGAGCCGTGCGGGGAGTGCCGAAGCTGTCGGATGTCCCTGCGGCTCGAGCACCCGGACCTGTTGTGGTACTTTCCGATCAAGCGCCCACCCTCGAAGGGATCCCGGGAACGAGATCGAGAGGCGGCGGAGGAGGTGCGGAGCGAGATCATCGCACGCGTGCGCGAGAATGCACTCGTGCCGTCCTACTCCGAGGATCCCCTCGGTCTTCACCTCGCGACCGTGCGGAATCTCAAGAAGGAGGCGTCCCGGGGACCCGCCGTGGGCACGCGCCGAGTGTTCGTGCTCGCCGAAGCCCAGGAGCTCGTATCCCAGGAGGCCAGTCCCGAGGCCGCGAACGCCTTGCTCAAGCTCCTCGAGGAACCTCCAGACAGCTGCCGGTTCGTGCTGACCTCGTCAGAACCCGGAAGGCTCCTGCCCACCGTCGAGTCGAGGACCACCAGTCTTCACGTCCCCTCCCTCCCGGAGGATGACGTGGCGCGCTTTCTGTCGCGATTCACCGAGGCCAGCCCCGAGGAGATCGACAAGGCCACGAAGCTTTCCGCGGGATCGATCGGCAGGGCCCTCGGCTACCTTCCCGACCAGGACGATCCGGGCCCTCTCGAACGAATCCGGCAGGACGCGTTCGCGCTGCTTCGGGCAGCGCTGAGCGACCACCCCGCCGACCGCTTCGCGGCCGCCCTCTCCCGGCCCCCCTCGGGCGCCAGGGGGCTGCATGAGCTCTTCCAGTCGCTGGAAACCTGGCTGCGAGACCTCTCGGCGCTCGCATCCTACAGGGATGCGCCAGTGCTGAATCTGGACGCCCGCGCCTGGCTCTTGAAGACGGTCGAGTCGAGATCGATCGACCCGTTTCGGCCGGCAGAGTGTGTCACTGTCGTGGAGCGAGCCCGAAGCTTGGCCGCCGGAAACGTCAATCCTCAACTCATTCTGAGCTGGCTGCTGGCCGATCTGCACGACGCGCTGGCGAGCGCCGGCTCTCTGGTCCCGGACGAAGCGTGATGACCGACGATGCAAAGGAACCGAGCCACCTCACACATCTGGACTCCCAGGGTCGACCCAGGATGGTCGACGTATCAGAGAAGCCGGGGACCAGTCGCTGGGCGGTCGCCGAGGGCTCGATACACATGGATACCGCCACGCTCGACAAGCTGATCCAGGGCGGGCCGAAGGGAGACGTGATGCGGGTGGCGGAGCTGGCCGGCATTCAGGCGGCGAAGCGCACGGGTGAGCTGATCCCGCTTTGTCACTTGCTCCCGGCGGTTTCGATCGGGGTCGAGGTGACTCCCGATCGTGGACTACCCGGGCTCAGGGCCCGCGCGATCGCGCGTGTCCAGGGCTCGACCGGTGTGGAAATGGAAGCGCTCACAGCCGTGGCGGTGGCGCTCCTCACGGTCTACGACATGGGCAAGGCCGTCGACCGGAACATGGTCATCGAAGGTATCCGCCTCCTGGAAAAAGCAGGCGGACGGAGCGGTGAGTGGCACGCGAGCGACGAAACCGGCTGATCAGCCGCCCACACGGCGGGCTCGTAGCCCGGAACCCTGTCTCGCTCCCGTGATCGGTACCACCACGGTCATGCCGATCTGCAACCGCCTCGGATCAAGCCCTCGATTCGTATCGACAAGCTCTTGGACCGGGACGCCGTATTGCCCGGCGATGTGGCTGAAGGTCTCTCCGCTCTGAACGAGGTGCTCGATGAAGCTGAGACGATCTTCGGGGGGAATCGCCGCGAAGTTCGCCTGAAAGCGACGCGCGCTGCCGGAAGGCACCCGAACCATTCGAAGCTCTCCGTGGGGCGTGTACCCGCGAACGTAGTGAGGATTGAGCCTGCGTATATCTTCCTCGGAGACGTCCGCCGCGCGAGCCACCACGTCCAGGGAAGTCGCGTCCGGGACGACGACCTCGTCGAAGTCCAGGGGCTCCGCGTCGATTGGTGTGAAGCCGAATCCCGCGGGATCACCGGCAAGGGCAGCCGCCGCGAGGAAGCGTGGAATGAACTCCCGTGTCTCCCGGGGGAGATCGGTCCGAATCTCCAGGAACCGGTGATCCCCGCTCGCAACGTCCGAGGACCCGGACCGACGCAGGGCGCGCCGTACCCGGCCCGGCCCGCTGTTGTAGGCCGCCAGAGCGAGGAGCCAGGAATCGAACTCGTCGTGCAGTCGCTCCAGGTACTCGAGCGCGGCCGACGTGGACGCCACCGGATCTCGACGCTCGTCCACGATCGAGTTCACCGTTAGACCAAGCTCCCTGGCAGTCGGACCCATCAACTGCCATAGTCCGGTCGCTCCAGCCGGACTCACTGCCCCGGCCGCATACCCACTCTCTACCAAGGGCAGGTAGCGCAGGCTGCGCGGGAGTGCACGGGCCTCGATGTGCTCGTCCACTAGGCCTTCGTATCGATCCATTCGAGCGAGATACGTCTGAAAGGTCTCAACTCGCCCCGTGGTCCAATCCGTGACCCAGACGTCCGCCGCCTCGCGCATCAATGGATCCACCGAGGTCGCGGAGTAGAGGATTACGTCCACGCTCGCGACTTCAACCTCGCCCATTCCGTGTGGGTCTCCCGCGCTTAGGGGCTCCCGGGCAGCATCGGCCCCGGTCGGAGGGAGCTCAGCCGACTCGACCGGGACGGGGAAGGCAGCCGGCCGTGGGGCGAGGCCAACCGGTTGGCACGCGGCGAACACGGATATGCATGCGACGAGTCCGAGCGTCGCGCGTCTGGAGAGGGCCCTACTCAAGGCTCGCCGACTCCCAGGGCGTCCACCGCTTCGAGCAGCCGTTCCACCGACTCCTTCCGTGCGCCGTGCCCCATGAGCCCGATGCGCCATACGACGCCCTTCGCGGGACCCAGTCCTCCCCCCACCTCGATTCCATGAACTTCCAGAAGTGCCGCCCGCAGTGGCCCTTCCTCCCGCCCTTCGGGGAGACGGGCCGCCGTCAGCTGGGGCAGCCGAGAAGCAGGATCCGTAAAGGATCCAAACCCTCTGGAAGCAAGCTCTCTCTGGAGCAGGCTCCCGACTTCCAGATGCCGGTCGTGACGCGCGGAGAGGCCCTCCTCTTCAATCTCCGTGAGCGCTTCGTGCAGCGCGTAGAAGAGGTTGGACGAGGCCGTGTGGTGGTACACATGCTCGACCCCCAGGTACTTCCAGAGCAACGTGATATCCAGGTACCAGCTGGAAACCGGAGTGGCCCTGGCTCGGACCCGATCGACCGCCCGGGCGGAGAAGGTGATCGGAGCCAGGCCAGGCGGGGCGCCCAGGCATTTCTGCGTCGCCGAATAGCAGACGTCTATGTTCCTGTCGTCTACTCGGACGGGAACTCCCCCGAGGGAGGTGACCGCGTCCACCAAGAAAAGCGTATCGGTCCCGCTGAGGTGGGCACCCACCTCGTCCAAGGGTTGCTGCGCACCGGTCGAGGTCTCCGCATGGACGACCGACAGCACCTTCGCGTGGGGGTTCGCGCGATGAGCCTCGACGAGTTGCTCGGATTCGAGCACGCCTCCCCATTTCCCATGGACCTCGACGACCTCCGCCCCCAGCCGCCTCGCCATGTCCGCCATGCGGACCCCGAAGTACCCATGGATCCCAATGATCGCCGTGTCCCCTCGCTCGAGCACGTTCGCGAGGGCCGCCTGCATGCCCGCAGATCCCGTCCCGGAGACCGCAAACGTCATTTCGTTCGCGGTTCCGAAGACCTCGCGCAACCTGCGGCTCACGTCGTCCAGCAGTGCGAGGAACTGGGGATCGAGGTGACCGAGAGTCGGCCGTGCCAGCGCCCGCAGCACTCGATCCGACACCGGCGACGGCCCCGGACCCAGCAAGAGTCTGGGTGTGAGCGTCGAGACGGATAACGGTGGCGCCGACAGGGTCATACGCTGGGTTCCAGAGTTGGATCTCTGCGCGCGAGGAGGAACGATCGGAACGTCCGCAGGCGGATCGACAACGGCCCAAGAAGGTACCTAGGCCCGAGCCTGAGGCAAACCCCGGCCGACCCCCAACCCTTCACTTCGTCTTCAGAGCCGAGACGTCGATCCTGAAGAGGGTCGCCGCCGTTCGCCAGGCGATGTTCTCCAAGGCTTCGCCGTCGAACGCCAGGGTCTCCAGGAACTTCACGTAGGGCCCCATCTCCACCAGGGGCCAGTCGCTGCCGTACATGATCTGCCGCCCCGGGTCACCCATGTACGACATCATGTCCTTTACCCGTGTCACGAGATAGCGCTCGAACTCGTATGTGAAGTCCCCGAGGATCAGCCCGGAGATGTCGCCGTAGACGTTCTCGTTCTTGTAGAGCACCTCGGCAGTGTCCTGAAACCATGGGTTTCCGAGGTGGCAGATGACAAAGCGGACGCCCGGATAGTCTACGGCCACGTCGTCCACGAGCAGCGGATGAGCCATGCGGACCTTGGCATCGGCCGCGAAAGTGTCACCGCAATGGATCATGACCGGAACGTCGTGCTTCTCGGCGATCCTGAATACGGTCTCGAGCGACGGATCGTTGATCGCGTACCTGTCGTAGCCTGGGTACAGCTTGATCCCGCTGACCAATCCGTCGCGAATCCGCTCCTCCATGTGAAACAGATCGGTGCGTGAGTCCCCTCGCCAACGTAGCCCCTCGACCACGGTCGTTCTCGGGTCCTCAGCCAGGATCTCCAGCACGTGCTCGACGCTGGGGCGATCGACATCCACCTTGTACGAGGTAAGCACGACAGCGTGATCGACACCGTGACGGGCCATCTCTTGGAAGAGACGTTGTACGTTCTCCTCCGTCGGACGTGGGACTTCGGCTCCAGAGGTGTAGTAGTTGTTCAGGTGTACATGGCAATCGATGAGCATTGCTGCGACACACCTCCCTCCAGACACAGGACTCGAGCATGACTGAGCACGCGGGGGCGAGCGGTTCGGGAGCCAAGCTACGGCTGGGGGAATTCGAGAGAAAGATCCGGCTGCGTCCGCTATCCCTGGACGACTACTCCGATCTGGTGGCTATGCAGGAGCTTTGCTTCCCGGGAATGCAGGCCTGGGGCCGAGATCAGATCGAGAGTCAGCTCGAGCACTTTCCGGAGGGCCAGCTCGTTCTCGAATACCAGGGCCGGCTGGTCGCTTCGGCCAGCTCGCTGATCGTCGACTACGACCGATACGACGAATGGCACGACTGGAAGCGGGTGACGGACGGAGGATACATCCGGAATCATACTCCCGGCGGAGACACCCTCTACGGCATCGAGATCATGGTCCACCCCGAGTTCCGCGGGATGCATCTGGCACGCCGGTTATACGACGCGCGGAAGGACCTCTGTCGGCGATCGAACCTGGCGAGGATCGTGATCGGCGGTCGGATTCCGGGTTTCGCGGCGCAGGCAGCCGACATGTCCGCCAGGGAATACGTCGAGAAGGTGATCGAGCGAGGGCTCTACGATCCCGTCCTGACCACGCAGGTCGCGAACGGCTTCGTTCTCCATGAGCTGATCCCCGACTATTTCCCTTCCGACATGGCCTCTCGCGGGTACGCCACCCATCTCGAATGGACGAACCTGGACTATGTCCGCGATCCTCGGCAGAAGTGGCATCGGGTTTCCCGCGTGCGTCTCTGCGCGGTGCAGTATCAGATGCGCCCGATCGATTCATGGGAGGAGCTCGAGGCACAGTGCTCGTTCTTCGTGGACGCGGCTGCCAACAGCAAGGCCGACTTCGTCCTCTTCCCGGAGCTGATCACCAACCAGCTCATCGGGCTGGAGCCCGGTCGCACACCGGCCCATGCCGTCCGCGCACTGGCAGGCCTCACTTCGCGCTACCTGGCCTTCTTCTCCCGCGCCGCGATCAAGCACAATGTGAACATCGTGGGAGGGTCGCAGTTCACCCTGGTCAACGACCGTCTGTACAACGTGGCCTTCCTGTTTCGTCGAGATGGAACGATCGAGCAACAGGCGAGGCTCCACATCTCACCGGAAGAGCGCAGGTGGTGGGGAGTGGAGCCCGGCGAAAACCTCAACGTCTTCAGCACCGACCGGGCCAGGATTGCGATCCTGCCCTCGTACGACATCCAATTCCCCGAGCTGGCCCGGATCGCGGCCGGGCAGAAGGCCGAGATCCTGTTCGTTCCCTTCTCGGTCGAGGACCGTACGGGATACCTGAGGGTCCGGTACTCCTGTCAGGCGCGTGCGATCGAGAACGACGTCTTCGTGGTCGCGTCGGGCACCACCGGCAACTTGCCCTTCCTGGCTCATGGCGACACACACTACGCTCAATCCGGCATCCTCACGCCGCTGGATCACTCCTTCGCCCGAGATGGCATCGCTGGAGAGTCCACGCCCAACGTTGAGACGCTGGTCTTCGCCGACGTGGACCTGGACCAACTCAGAAGGCACCGGTACGAGGGCACTGTCCAGCCATGGAACGACCGCCGCACGGACCTCTATAGGATTGCCTGGCGCTCCAAGCCGGACGCACCCGAGGAACGGATCTGAATCCACACAGCCCGCGGGTCACGATGGAGCGCCCATAGACCCGAAGCCACACCCGAGGGTCATAGGTGGTAGTTGGGGGCCTCCCGGGTGATCGTCACGTCGTGCGGGTGCGACTCGCGGAGCCCAACGGACGTGACGCGACAGAACCGTGCCGTCTGGGCGAGCTCGCCCAGAGACGCCGCGCCGCAGTATCCCATGCCGCTCTGGATCCCTCCGACGAGCTGGAAGACCGTGTCCGATACGGGCCCCTTGTAGGGCACCCGCGCCTCGATTCCCTCCGGAACGAGCTTTTCCGCGTCCGGTCGGTCCTCCTGGAAGTACCGGTCCGCCGATCCCTCCTCCATCGCGGAGAGCGATCCCATCCCCCGAACGAGCTTGAACCGGCGCCCCTCGAGCAGGAAGCTTTCTCCGGGCGCCTCCTCCGTCCCCGCGAACATGGATCCCATCATGACCGCGCTGGCGCCCGCAGCCAGCGCCTTCACGAGGTCCCCGGAGTATCGAATCCCGCCGTCGGCTGTGATCGGCACCTGGCCCCCCGCGCCATCGACCGCCTCCATGATCGCGGTGAGCTGCGGGACACCGACTCCCGTGACGATTCGGGTGGTACAGATGGAGCCGGGGCCGACCCCGACCTTCACGCCGTCGACGCCCCGATCCACCAGGTCCCGGGCACCCTCTCTCGTAGCTACGTTCCCCGCGATGAGCTGGAGATCGGGAAACGCCTTCCGCGTGCGGACGACTGCGTCGAGCACGCCCTGCGAGTGTCCGTGGGCGGTGTCGATCACGATGACATCCACTCCGGCCTCGACAACCGCCCGCGCTCGCTCGAGCTCCGACGCGGACGCTCCGATCGCCGCACCTACCCGCAGGCGGCCTCGCTCGTCCTTGCATGCCTTCGGGAACTGGCGACGCTTCACGATGTCCTTGACCGTGATCAGACCGGCCAAGATGCCCTCTTCATCCACCACAGGGAGCTTCTCGATTCGGTGCCTGTGCAGCACGTGCTCTGCCTCTTCGAGGGTCGTCCCGACTGGGGCCGTCACCAACTCCTCAGAGGTCATGACCTCCTTCACCGACCGACTCAGGTCGCGCTCGAACTGCAGGTCGCGATTGGTCACGATCCCGATCAGGCGACCGTCCGCCTCGACGATCGGCACACCGGAGATCGAGAACCGAGACATCAGGTCGTGCGCGTCCGAGAGCGTGGCCCCCGGACGGAGCGTGATGGGGTTGAGGATCATCCCGCTCTCGGAGCGCTTGACCCGGTCCACCTGCTCGGCCTGACGTTCGGCGGACATGTTCTTGTGAATGATTCCGAGCCCGCCCTCTCGCGCCAACGCAATCGCCATCGCCGACTCGGTGACCGTGTCCATCGCGGCACTCACCAGAGGGATCGAAAGCCGGATCCCCCGGGTCAGCTGGGTCTCGACCTCGGTGTCCCTCGGGTGGACCTTCGAGTGACCAGGAAACAGCAAGACGTCGTCGAAGGTGAGCGCGTCCTGCATCCGTTCTCCACCTCGGTGGGCATCCGACATCTCGACTCCCTCAGCGGAGCGGGTGGGGAAACGCAACGCGCCCCCCGGCGGACTCGTACACATCGGGTCGCGGCCGGCGGGCGCGATTGAACGTCGAACCCCATGACGTTGATCGTTCCATGGGACAGCTTACCCGACCCTCGATGGGGGTGTCAACCCTGTGGAAGACCGTCTTCCGGAAGCTCGCTCGGAGGGGGTCGCCCGGTCTCGGTAATCGAGTCGTCCGTCTCCAGTGGCACCTCCCGATCCACTTCCGAATACCCGGTCGCCTGCAGATCGGACAGGATCTCTCGACCCGCCTCGGAGACAGAGCTCAGTACACGGTCGGCCACAGAGATCAACTGAAAAGCCTCACGCAGTCTGGAGGGACTCAAAGTCCGGTTCCTGAGCCCGTCCTCGAGCCGCTCGGCCAGCTTCTGGAGACCGGACGTGGCTTCCGGCACGCTCTGCGCATAGCGGGATTCGAGGAACTCGATATAGTCGAGCACCTGATAAAGCCTGGCCTCGGGAAGCGTTTCCAGCCTTCGCACGATCCTACGCCTCAAGCTCTCATGCATGCTGCCCCCCCCTAACCGTGCGGATTCTCACGCGAGCGTGTCTTTCCAACGCCGGCATCGTTCCAAGATCAGCACCGCTTTCCCACGCTGGATGCGGTCCACAATATAGAGACGGGCCGTTCAGGTTCCGGGACCCCGGCGACGGACCCCGGGTAGCCTCCCCACCCCGAAGCCCGAGCCACTCGCGGCTACGAGGTCGACCTTTCGAACCGGATCGATCGAGATTGATGCCCTACTACCCCCTACGCAAAGTCGAGCTTCCTGCTTCGACCCGTGGAGCGTACGACGAATGGCTGCAGGCGATCGATCGGGAGCTGGACCGGCCGGACTGTGACCGCAACGAGCTCTGTCGAACCGTCCTGACAGATCTGTTCTATCCGGATCTTGCCGACGTGGATCCCGAACGGTTGAGTCCGTCCACGCGGATCGCGTTGCTCCAGATGGATCCCCGCAATGTGACCCTGGAGCCGGAGTACTACCACGAGATCGACGTCGAGAAGTATGAGCGGGTCAAGCCGCTGATCTGGCTCTGGGAGATGTTCGACAAGAGCCCGTTGGGAGAGAACGTCGAGCTAGGAGTCCGTTTCCGGCGTCTTCTGGCGAGACGCATCTTCAAGAAGTGCGGAGCCAACTTCAAGGCTTTCCACTGGGTGAAGCTGTCTTTCGGATACAATCTGGAGGTGGGCGACGGAGTCGTCATTCATCGACACGTCCTCCTGGACGATCGCGGCGGGATCCGTCTCGGTGACCGCGCCAGCGTATCGGACTTCGCGAACATTTATTCACACACCCACGACATCCAGGAACCGGCCTTGGTCAGCACGC
>JAHEKL010000321.1 GCA_024638345.1 Gammaproteobacteria bacterium
ATCGGAAAGAGCTCCTCGCGCGAGCCCCCCGATACTCGCTGCGCGATTTGCCGGTCCAAATGAGCACGAGTGTATCCCAGGGAGAGCTGTACCCAGTCCGCGGAGTAGAGGAGGGCTACATCGGTGTTCGTGGATTCAGCTTCCCACCCGGACCGTTGGTTCTCCAGCTTCCTCGTCTGGTACGAAGCCCTCATCGAGATTCCGCTGTCCCAGGTGTAACGACCCTGCAGGCGCAAGCGCCGACTGTCGCTCGGTGACGCGAGGGCGAACGGATCGCCCACGTCGTGACTGTCCAGGCTGCCCATGATTCTCATCCGACTCGAAGGCGAGTAGGCCATCTTCACTGAGAGGCCCGAGCGCGTGGTTTCGACCTCCTCTGGCTCCATGCTCGCAGAACTCTCGGATTCCTCGAGCGCCCGCCTACGCTCGTGGTTCCACCCACCGGTCAGGGTCCATCGAGGCGTGATGGCGACCGTGACTCCCGCCTGAAGGCTCGTTGTTTCGACGTCCCAATGGGCGCCTTCTGGCGCGTCTGGGAACATCACGCTTCCCATCTGGTCGAGATGATGCCGTCTGAGTGTCGACATCACCCGGACCCGGTCGGCCAACCGGTAGCTCACGTCGAAATCGTACAGCTCGAGATCTCGTGCGATCTCGGCGAGTCCGGAGGCATCGGTGCTGAATGCAGCCCCGGTGAAATCGACGCCCTGTGCGAGTTCGTGGCGACGCATGTCGAGGTCGAGCTCTTGGCGGATCGCGCCCAGGCCGAATTCCAGACGGGAGTTGGGCCGAGCGCGCACTCGCCCGACGTGTTCCAAGCTTCTGTAGCCGGAGAACTGGTCGAGCAGGAAGGATTCCAGCGTGGTGAGATCCTCTGCGTTGATCCCCGATGAGGGCTCGCCCAGGAACGGCTCGCTGCCGTTGTCGAAGTCCCGAATCCGCTCTTCGACCATCAGAGTCACCGTGTCCCAGGCGTACGAGAAGCCGGCCGAGTAGGCGATCAGATTCTCGTCGATGGGCTGATCGAGCACGAATTCGTCCCGCTCTACGTCCAGTGTGGTGGTGCTGGATCCCTTCCTCGCAACCCGCTCGCCTCCGACCCGGAGCGTCGCGCGCGGAGACAGGTGCAGAGCCAACTCCGCGGTATCGCGAACCCGCTCGAAATCGAAGCGGTGGAAGTCGCCGCTGGCGGAGCGCTCGGGTTGCGCTTGCGACGAGGGGAGGATGACGTCGTCGTAGAAGAAGTCCGACGCGCGGCGATCGAGCCTCAGGTCGAATCGCCCGTACTTTCGTACCCTCACTCGAGCCGATCGAAACGGATCGCCTCCGAGGCTGCGGAGGTCCACCTCTGCCCTGTCGGCGAGCCGATTCAGCGTGCCCCCGGGGAGCATCGTCAAGCCGAGCTCGAAGAGTCGGAGCCCGCTGGCCAGGTCGACGTCCTGGCGAAACTTCGCTTTCGAGCCGCTCACGTCGACACTTCGGGCGCCGACGGATATTCGGCCGGTCAGCTGGGAGCTTTGGCCGAGCGTAGAAGAAGGAGCGCCATAGACCAGCAGGAGCACCAGGAGGCACGACCATCCGCTGCGCCGATCCGAAGGCACCCAGTCGATCACCGAAGAAAGAAGGGGTCGAAGTTGGATCCGTGAATGGCGGAGTGGCAGTTCGTGCACTGCGTATCCAGCCCGAATCGGGACGGTGCGGTCGGATTGAACCCGAGGTGGAACTGCGGGACCGCCGCATGGCAGCTCAGACACACTTCCCCCACCTGCTGATGGGAAAGCAGGTGCCGGTTGGGACTTCCGTGAGGTGTGTGACAGGCAGTGCACCCCTCGACCAGCAAACTGGCGTGCTCGAAGACGAAGGGGCCGCTCTTCTCGGAATGGCAGCTCACGCATCGTGACTGCTCCGGCCCACCGAACAACGGCCGATCCCGCAGACCGTGGGGGTCGTGACAGGAGTTGCAGTCGAGAACTCCCTCCTCCAGCCGGTGCCGGGCGGTGAACGCAAACTGCGCCGAGATGTCCGCGTGGCAGTAGAGACAGAGCGAAGAAACCGGCGAGTTCCCCAGGGTCGCCTGGGTGGGAGCGAGGCTCTTGAGAAGCCCGGAAGGGGCCGGCCCGAGGTGATGAGCTTGATGGCAGCTGGTGCAGCCGAGCCCGGCGTCCGCATGCAAGCTGCCGGCAAACCGCGCGTGATCGTCGTTATGACACGAGAGGCAGAGCGCAGTCTGCCTGCCAGCTGACTCCTCTCGGAAGGCGAAGATACTGCCCCTGCCTCCGCCCGCCTGGATGTGTGCGGTGGGATCCCCGTGACACGCGACGCAAGCCGGGCCCGTCTCCAATCGAGAGAGCCAGTCCTCGCGCTGAAGGACGCCGTGTGGGCTCTCCACGAGCGAGTCGAACTTGTCTAAATGGCACGTCGCGCACATGCCTTGTGCGACTGCGGGGTCGCCGCCCGTGTCCTGCGCCTCGATCGCTTGTCTCGAGCCAGGTAGCCAGAGCAAAGCCGCGACGACCCAAAGCGAGTACGTCCTGATCATCCGACTTTGCGCTTGAGACACCCCACGGAATTCGACCCTACTTCCTCTTCGACTCACGGCTGGACGGCGTTGACGGATTCTTCATCACGAATCGGTGGTCCTCGACGAGCTTGAGCAGATCGAAAGAACTCACGATCCCGACCACCTTCTGTTCGTGGGTTACCACCACATGGTGAATGTGATGGTTTCGCATGACACGCGCGGCGATGTGGACCGGGTTGTATGCGGGCACGGTGTAGACGTGCTCCCCGAGGAGCTCACGGATCGGCAGACCCTCGTCATGGCCCTTCGCCAGATCGGAGGTCGTTACGATTCCGACGACCTCGTTCTCGGGACTGACGACCGGCACCGAGCTGATCTTCGCCTTCGACATGAGGTCACGAACGTGGCCCAGGCTCGCGTCC
>JAHEKL010000322.1 GCA_024638345.1 Gammaproteobacteria bacterium
CTCGGTGCGCCGGAAGCCTCGGTAGCCAGGACGGAATCCGAGTGGCGGGCGGGGATGTACGGCAGCCGCCGTGGCACGCCGATCTCCCCGTATCTGGCCGGCCTCGCACTGGCGCTGGTACTGGCGGAAGCGGCACTCGCCACGGCGGGCAAGCGTAGTCCATCGTATCACGGGTCCCCTCGAACGGAACCGCCATCGTGATTCGGGCCAGCTTCGAGTCCATGCTGCGCGCCCGCCAGGATACTCGGTGGCCCGCGCCCGGAGAGCGGATCTCGGTCAAGGGACTCCCGGGAGCCGGACCTTCCCTGCTGGCTGCCACCCTGCACGGAGAGACCGGCAGACACGTGGTCCTCGTGGCGGACACTCCCGGGGACGCGGAGTTGCGGTTCGCCGACCTCGAGACCCTGGGGACTTCGGCGGTCGCGCGGTACATGCCGCAGCGGGAGACCCTTCCTTACGAGGAGACCGACCCCCACGTCGAGATCTCCAGTCGCCGGGCCGAAGCCATCTCGGCCCTGTTGGAAGGGGAGGCTCGAATCCTCGTCACGACGTCTCGCGGACTGGTGGAGCGCTCCCCGGTCAGCACCAGCGGTGGCTTCGGCATAACCGTGCGCGTCGGGGAACAGACGTCCAGGGCGGAGTTGGCGGAACAGCTGGATTCGATGGGTTTCGAAGCCACGACAGGTGTGCGCGAGCTCGGAGACTACGTGGTCCGGGGCGGAATCGTCGACGTCTTCCCTTTCGGCGCCGACGAACCGCTGCGGATCGAACTATGGGACGAGCGCGTCGAGTCGTTGCGCCGCTTCGATCTCCTGTCGCAGCGGTCCACGGAGCGGCTGGAGGAGGCGACGATCCTTCCGGTCGCGCTTTCCCCCGAACTGTTCGAAGACGCGGGCAGATCGAGCGAGCGAAGAAGCCTCCTCGAACTTCTGCCGCTGGACACTCTGCTTCTGTTCGAGGGCTCCGCGTGCGACGAACCGCGGCGCACCCAGTTGTGGAGGGAGATCCGGCAGGCGCGGGAGGACCTGGGAGACGAAGACGCCCTTCCCGCCGAAGATCTCGTCTTGCCGCCGGAAGCGGTTAGCGCACAGTTGAACGGGCTGGCCGTCGTACATGTGGATTCACCCGCGGGCGATGCCACCGTGGGTCTCGGACTCGACCCGCATCCGCCGATCGAGAGGCGGATCGGCCTGCTCGTGGACGAGATCAGGGTCGCGCTGGATCGGGGTGACCGGGCCCTCATCCTGTGCGACAGCTCGGGACAGCTCGAACGAATGCAGGAAATCCTGTCCGATGCCGCGGGAACAAAGCTCGCCGCCCGAGTTCACGTGGCCGTCGGTGGCCTGAGCGGCGGGTTCCATATCCCCGGGCCGGAACCCCTGCTCGTCCTCACCGACCATCAGATATTCGCGCGATCGCGGCGCGTCCGGAGACACCGGAGACTGCATGGTGTCGCCCCCCTTGAGTCCATCGCATCCGTGACACCGGGCGACTACATCGTTCATCTGGATCACGGAATCGGTCGGTTCGCAGGCCTCGAGCGTGTCCGGGTCGGCGAGGAGACCGTAGAGACGCTCAAGGTCGAGTACGCCGAGGGCGAGATCCTCCGGGTACCGCACTACCGCCTCGATCTCATCGAGAAATGGACCGGGGTCGGCGACCCGGACACTACGGCCCGCCCCCCCGCCGTTCACAAACTGGGCGGCAAGAAGTGGAAGACACTCAGGAGCCGCACGGAAGAGTCGATCCGCGCGATGGCGACCGAGCTCCTCGATCTCTACGCGCATCGCAGCGTAAGCGACGGCTTCGGGTTCAGCTCGGATACCCGGTGGCAGCGCGAAATGGAATCGTCCTTTCTCTACGAGGACACCCCCGACCAGAGATCCGCGTGGCTCGACGTGAAGCGCGACATGGAATCGCCTACGATCATGGACCGACTCGTGTGCGGTGACGTCGGCTACGGCAAAACGGAGATCGCGATCCGGGCCGCGTTCAAGGCCGTCCAGGATGGAAAACAGGTCGCGGTGCTTGCCCCTACCACGATCCTGGTCGAGCAGCACCTCCACACGTTCGCCGAGCGACTCGCGGGATTTCCGGTGAGGGTGGCGGCGCTTTCGCGGATGCGCACGCCGGCCGAGCAAAAGGCGGCCCTACTGGACCTCGTGGAAGGGCGCATAGACATAGCGATCGGCACGCACCGACTCCTGTCCTCGGACGTCGTCTTCAAGGACCTGGGCCTGCTGGTGGTGGACGAGGAGCAGCGCTTCGGTGTGCGGCACAAGGAACGGCTCAAGGATCTGAAGCGCACGGTCGATGTGCTGACCCTCACCGCTACTCCGATCCCTCGAACCCTGCAGTTGGCGCTCGGGGGCCTCCGCGACCTGTCGCTGATCGAGACGGCTCCGCGAGACCGCATGCCGGTGATCACGCACGTGCTCCCTTGGAGCGACGCGGTGATCCAGGATGCGATCCGGCGAGAGATGGACCGCGCGGGCCAGGTTTTCTTCGTTCACGACCGGATCGAGACGATCGAAGCGCTCGCTCAGAGAATTCGGAGGCTGTCTCCGGAGGCCCGTCTCGCGGTCGCCCACGGACGGGTGAACGAGCGCCAGCTGGAAGAAACGATGGCCGCTCTCATGGACCGTGAGATCGATATCCTGGTCTCGACCTCGATCATCGAGAACGGACTGGACGTGCCCACCGCGAATACGATGATCGTGCACCGCTCGGATCGGTTCGGGTTGGCCCAGCTGTACCAGCTCAGGGGCAGGGTCGGGCGATCCCATCACCGGGCATACTGCTACCTGCTCGTGCCGGAGGAGTTACCCCCGAGGCGATTCAGAGGCTTCGGATTCTCGAGCACCATACTGAACTCGGCTCGGGCTACCGAGTCGCGCTGAAGGACCTGCAGCTCAGGGGTGCCGGGAATCTGCT
>JAHEKL010000323.1 GCA_024638345.1 Gammaproteobacteria bacterium
ACAGCGGGACCCCGCTCCAGCAGGGGTCCCTTAACGCAGTCGCATTCGCCCATGAAACGGGTCTCGTCACCCCCAACAGCAGCGCATGAGGCATTCGCAACAGCAACGCAAGCGCCCCGGCGTATGGGAGCCATCCTGGATGTGAAGATCTCGAGGATTGCCGTCCGATCCGGCGAGGCGACTCGGTAATGTCAGCAAAGCACGAAGCTCTCAATATCAAAGAGAAGAGTCGGACACTGACCGCGGAAGCCCTAGCCGGGATCGAGAGCAACCTCATCAGGGGGGCCGTTGGTGCATTCGCAGAGGCCGACTTGGATGACCTCCCGGCCCCGGTGCGTCGCTACCTCGGATCCGCCATCTCTTCCGGGATTCCACTTGCCCGCACGGCTCGGATACGTATGCGGGGCCATATCAAGATCGGCCGGTGGCTCCCGTTCCGGGCCAATGAGGTACTCACCCCTCACCTGGGGTTTGTCTGGGCGGCCCGCGCCGCCGGGCTCATCAGCGGATCCGACCACTACGCCCAGGGACGGGGTGAAATGAACTGGAAGTTGGCTGGTGTCCTGCGAGTAATACACGCGGAGGGACCCGACGTTTCGCGGAGCGCCGCCGAACGGGCCGCCGCGGAAGCCGTATGGGTGCCCACGGCGCTGTTACCGCGCTTCGACGTCGAATGGACTGCCGACGACGAAACCCACGTCAGCGCCCGTTACCGCGTCGAAGGCAAGCCCGTCCATGTCCACTACCGGCTCACTCAGGATGGGCATCTGAGATCCGTTGTCTTCGACAGGTGGGGTGATCCCGACAACACGGGCACGTTCCGCACGTACCCCTTTGGAGGCGAATTCACCAGCCACGCAGCCTTCGATGGTGTGACTGTCCCCGACTCGGGCAGGCTCGGCTGGTACTACGGCACCAACCGCTGGAATGAAGGCGAGTTCTTTCGCTATCAGATCACCGATCTGGAGCTGATAACCGGGTTGTCGAGCTGACGCACCGTGCATCGCTCCGATCATTCGGCGCATAGTGACCACATCGCCCAACCGTACGTAGCGGCTGCGGTCTCCGAGGATCCCGATCAATCCGGATTCCAAGTGTCGGAGAACTGATTTCGCGCTTTGATCACGAGACCGCACGCGAGGCTGCTCAGATCACTCGGCCCAGAACTCGTCGACCGGGTCCTGATGACCGTGGAGAACCCACACCTCGCGGACTCTGCGATCCCGGAGCAACACAATGTGAATCGCATCGGCGTCCAGCTTCCGACCTCCGCGGATCGCAAACTCCCGGCCGAACACGACCATTGCCTGGTCATCTTCGGAGATCACACGGGCCGGAGTGAACTGCAATGTTCCGTCGGTGAGCTGTGACATCCGTTTGCACAGGCCGAGGATGGCATCCCGGCCCTGGTATTCCCCGGCCAAACCAGATTTGCCGGGCATACGCAGCAATGAAGCGTCGTCGAAGACAGCCTGAGCAGCGAGCAAATCGTTCTCTATGAGCGCCATCCGTACGCGTTCCGCCACGTTCAGCGTCGATCTCTGAGACACTTCATCCTCTCCCTGTTTCGGCCCATCGTCCACCACGGTGCTCAACGTTTGCTCAGCGCGTGCTCAGTAGCCCGCCGAGTAGTCTCGAAAGGCAGGGAGTGGAATTGGAATTCAGGATCCTCGGACAACTCGAGGCCCTTGACAGTGGGGATCCATTAAACCTTGGTTCCCCTCGCCAGCGGGCGCTGCTGGCTCGCCTGCTCATCTCGCCCAACAAGGTTGTCACCACCGATCTTCTGTTGGAGGATCTCTGGTGGGGCGAGCCCCCCGACACGGCCCGTCACACACTCCACGTCTACATATCCCGGCTGCGCAGGGCACTCGACGCGGAACGCACCCGGCTCGAGCACGACGGGCAGGGATACCGTCTCTCGGTCGAGCCCGACGAGCTCGATTCGGCCCGCTTTGAGCGACTGGCGGCCGAGGGTCGGGCAGCACTTGGCCGGCGAGACGCGGCGAGCGCCGCCACCCAACTGCGCGAAGCCCTCAGTATCTGGCGGGGTCCGGCCCTAGCCGATGTTGCCGATGAGCCCTTCGCCCGCGACGAGGCCATCCGACTGGAGCAACTCCGCCAGAGCACGCTCGAGAACCGGTTGTGGGCCGATCTCGAGTTGGGTCACCACAACGACGTGGTCGGCGAACTCCACGACCTCGTCGCACAGTTCCCGTACCGCGAAACCCTGTGGGAACAACTGATGCTGGCGCTCTACCGGGACGGCCGACAGACGGAGGCCCTCCGGGCCTATCAAACGCTGCGATCCAACCTTGTCGCCGAACTGGGCATCGAGCCGGGTCCCGCCCTTCGCCGCCTCGAGGAACAGATCCTGGCTCATGACCCCGCTCTCGAGCAGTCTCCAACCGAGACTCACGCTGTCGCACCGAGCACGCTCCCGCTTCAGCGAACCAGCTTCGTCGGGCGCGAACGCGAGCTCGCACAGGGAGCCACCCTGCTCACGCGGTCGCGACTCCTCACCCTTACGGGGGCTCCGGGAGCGGGTAAGACGCGACTGGCGCTGCGCCTGGCAACAGACCACGAACACGAGTATGCGAACGGCGCCTATTTCGTCCCGCTGGCGGCGATCACCAACCCCCGGCAATGGGACACTGCCGTCGCCCAGGCGGTTGGTTTGAGAGAGACACCGCAAGAGTCGGTGCTCGACGGCCTCAAGGCGTATCTCCGAGACCGGCGCGTCTTGCTCGTTCTCGACAACTTCGAACAGCTCCTTCAGGCTGCTCCCCAGGTGGGCGAGCTGCTCGATTCCGCTCCCGGCCTCGCGATCATGGTCACCAGCCGATCGCCTCTCGGCCTCACGGGCGAGCAGGAGTTCCCGATTCCCCCGTTACCCGTGCCCCCCAGCAGCGCCCTAGCCGACGTCGATGCC
>JAHEKL010000324.1 GCA_024638345.1 Gammaproteobacteria bacterium
AGGAGGTTCTGGCCTACCCGCTCGATCCACGGGGGCCGATCTCCCTGGTGGACCTGCGAGTCAACTACCGTTTCGGGAACTGGGTGGTGATGGGCAAGGTGGCCAACCTCCTGCAGAGCGAGTACGTGGATATCCAGGAGCGCAATCCGGGCGCCAGCCGGCTGTTCCGCCTCACGGTGATGCCCCGCTTCTGAGCCATGGCGATCCTCAGTCGACCGCGCGAGCCAGCGCCAGCGCAAAGCGATCGGCTTCGTCCGTGCACCACGACTCCAGCGTGAGACCGGCCGCATCGAGCAGCCCACCCGCAGACTGGCGCGTATACTTGTGACTGAGTTCGGTGCGGATCTTCTCTCCGGCCGCGAACGCCACGTCGAGTCCGATCGAGGATATTCGGACGACCTGTTCCCTTGTCGACTCGAGGTGCATCTCGATTCTCGAAGCGTCGGCGTTCCACACCGCCCTGTGTCGAAACGCGTCCAGATCGAAAGAGGCCTCGAGATCCCGGTTCAGCACCCTGAGCATGTTGAGATTGAATTTCGCCGTGATTCCTGCCTCGTCGTTGTAAGCGCTCTCTAGCATGGCCACGTCCTTCACCAGATCGAATCCAATCAGGAACGCGTCCGCCCCGGTCATCTCCTGCCGAATGGAGGCCAGAAAGGCGGTCGCCTGCTCCGCCTCCAGGTTGCCAATCGTAGATCCGAGAAACGCCATCAGTCGCGGGCGGCCGGCGAAGGGCAGGTCCCGCGGGCGTTCGAAATCGCCGATGACGCCCTCGACCCTGATGTGGGGGTAGTCTCGAAGCAGGGTGTCCGCCGCATGGCGTGATGCCTCCGCGCTCACGTCCACGGGACCGTATCCTTCGAGAAGTCCCCGGTCGACCATGGCGTCGAGGAGGATTCGGGTCTTTCGAGCAGCTCCCGAACCGAACTCGACCAGCACAGTGGGCCGAACGGCCTCCACCAGGCGCCCCGACTCCCGCTCGAGAATCTCGGTCTCGGCCCGCGTCAGGTAGTACTCGGGCAGCCGCGTGATCATCTCGAACAGGTGCGAACCGCGCGCATCGTAGAAATACTTGGAGGGCAGCGTCTTGGGGGTGGATGATAGGCCGGCCCTGGTGTCCCCGGACAGATCGAACGGGCTCTCGTGCTCGCGCAGCGTATTGCGCAGAACGATCCTCGAACCAGTTCCGCCGTTCACCGGGCCAGGTCCCGTGCGAGACGGAATCCCGCGAAGATCTGCCGGCGAATCGGATAGTCCCAGTTTCGGAACGTGTTCCGAGCGACGCCGCCATCCGTGGCCCACGACCCACCCCTCAGCACGATGTACTCGTCACCGAAGAACACGGCCGAGTAGTCGTCGTACGGGTATGCCTCGAAACCGGGGTATGCCCGGAAGCGGGAGGAGGTCCATTCCCAGGTATCGCCAAGCATCTGCTCACAGCCAAGGCGACTGCGACCTGCGGGGAACGCGCCAACGGGTGAGACCCCGAAAGCGGCCGCGCCGAGGTTGGCGAGATCCGGAGTGGGGAGGGGCTCGCCCCAGGGGTAGGGGTGCACCGCACCGGACTCCGGATCCCATCCCGCTGCCTTCTCCCACTCCGCCTCGGTCGGCAGCCTCGCGCCGGCGAAACGCGCGTACGCCTCCGCTTCATGATGGCAGACGTGGATCACGGGATCACGAGCCTGAAGCGGCTCGGCGCCTAGCGACGTGGTCCGCGCCCAGGCCGCCACTCCACCCTCACGGGCCGCCTCGGTTGCCTCCCCGGAGGACAGCGGGCCCTCGAGCCCGGCGGGACGCCAATACAGGGGCGCAACCAGGCCGGCCTCTTCCTTCCACTCCCACCCGCCGACGGTCCACAGCATCCGATCGTCGTAACCACCGGCCGCCACGAACTCGAGATACTCCCCGTTGGTCACGGGATACCGGCCCAATTCGAATGCCGAAGTGGTCACCACGTGCCGCGGAAGCTCATTGTCGTAGGCAAAAGGCCGCGCCGGCGCTCCCATTTCGAAAGGCCCTGCAGGAACGCTGATCATCTCGCCCGCGACCGCCGGGCCCGGCGGCTCGAAACGCCTGCGCGACGCTGGCACGTAACGCTCGGGCTCCATGAGCGAAATCGTCTGCAGGATGGTCTCCTGGTGCTGGGCCTCGTGTGCCCGGACCAGCTCGTAGACGTAAGCGTCGCGCAGGAGACGGTTGTTTGACGGGGAGAATTCGAGCCGGGCCAGCGTATCGAGCGTCCGATTCCGCACTTCCTCGAGTCGGGCCAGGATCGCGGCACGAGCCGGCAACTCGAGCATGCCGCGGCGCGACCTGGGTGTCCGCATCGCGTCGTAGATGTCGGGCAGCGTGGACTCGGCGACTACCTCTCCAAGCCGCTCCACCAGCCACAGGTCTTCGAACTCCGCGATGTGCCCGAGGTCCCAGGCGATCGGACTCATCAGGGGCGAATGCTGCACGGTGAAGGCGGCCTCTGAGAGCGGGTCCACGATGTCGAGGGTCCGTCGCCTGACTCTCGCCAGGGCCTCGGCTATGGCATCACGCGATGCTTCGGACGCCCTGTATACCATATCGTCTCTCATTCCGCGAACCGCTCCTGTATCACCACAACCGCCGCTGGCCAGGGACTCGCGGGAACCTGACCCGGGGGTGGACCGGTATAGTAGCCGAGCCTCCCCGGGCCTGCACCGGTGGCGCCGGGCTGGGGGGGGGCGAGATGGGGTAGCACGGTGATACTTTGTGGTCGTGCGTCGAACGCCCCCCCAAGCGGCCGTCCGGGCCTGATCACTCTCCCGGGCTCGAAACGTTTTCGGGCGGGATCGGTTCCCATCACCGCCAGAATGGATGCCTAGTCATGTCCGGTTCGGAAAAGCAGGTCCCGCGGCAGAAGGTGCACGTCAGCGAGGAGGAGGCACGCCGCGTCG
>JAHEKL010000325.1 GCA_024638345.1 Gammaproteobacteria bacterium
CCGGCTCGTGAATGCGAGCGCCGATTTCCCAGTCCACGTGAGCTGGGTGGCCGGAGCCGGTTTCGGCGTCGGCGACGACCTGGCCCTTTCCTTTCCATTAGGACTGTCGATCGGGCGAGCCTTCAACGCGGATACCGTTCTCTTCAGCCCATACATCGCCCCACGATTGGTCCTGGATGCCTTCTTCGGGCGGGACGGGGGGAACGGGCAGGGAGACGACGACATCGATCTGGGCTTCGCGATGGATCTCGGGCTGGACCTGAACTTCGATCCTGGGTGGGCTGTGCGTTTCGGGGTGTCCCTGGGCGATCGCGACGCGATCGGCATCGGGCTGAGCTTCAACGTTCTCTGACGACGCGCGCCTCGTTCACCAGACGCTCGACCTCGTCCCACACCTCCGCCATGAGCGGCACTTCTTCCCCGTGAACCTCGACGAAGCGTCGGAGATCTTCGGGCTCGAGTCCCAACTCGCCGAGGATCCGCTCCGGCTCCCCCTCGGGGAGATAGAGGGCGGTGCCTAGAGAGGGTGCCGTGCGCAGCGCAACCATCCCTTCGATGAAGCGATCGGCGGTGATCACCGACTCTGTGCCCAAGGACTCGGTTTCACCGCCACACCCCGCGCTTCCGAGGGCGATCAGCGAAAGGACACCGACGATGAGCCACCTGGACCGAGTTCTCGGCCGAACATGGGGGACTGGATTCATCGCGAGCGCACGGATCGAGTAGACGATCGAGTGAAGGGTCCTCCTCCGGGACACCGCCAAGGTTCGCGGGTACACCTTTCCGCGAGATCACCGAAGGGCTTCGGCTGAACGATAGGTCCTTTCCCCGCCCACACCAACCCGCAATCCGCTTCATGATACACCGACTGTATCGCCCCAACGGGCTCCGTGCCGATCCTCGCCGATGGCTCTTCCTCGGCTGTGTATTGCTCCTCGCGATCGGCACATCCGGCTGTGCCGTGAATCCCGTTACGGGTAACCGGGAATTCGTGCTCATCAGCGAGAGCCAAGAGATCCAGATGGGCCGGGAAGCCGATCAGAGCATCGTCCGATCTCTCGGTCTGGTCGAGGACGAGGCTTGGCAGAGCTACCTTCAGGCGCTGGGAGAGCGCATGGCCATGGATTCCGAGCGTCCGGACCTGCCCTGGAGCTTCCGCGTGGTCGACGATCCGGTGGTGAACGCATTCGCTCTGCCCGGAGGCTTCATCTACATCACCCGCGGGATCCTCGCTCACTTCTCGTCGGAGGCCGAACTCGCGGGTGTAGTCGGACACGAGATCGGGCACGTCACGGCGCGGCATTCGGTGAACCAGCTCAGCCGGGCCCAGCTGGCCCAGCTCGGCCTCGGAGTCGGCACCATTCTCAGGCCGGACCTGGCCCCGTTCGCGCAAGCGGCTGAAGCGGGCTTGGGGCTCCTGTTCCTCTCGTATGGCCGCGACGACGAGAGGCAGGCCGACGACCTCGGGCTCAGATACATGACCAGGGAGTCGTACGATCCGAGGGAGATGGCCGCAACGTTCGAGATGTTGGCGGACGCTTCCGGCGCGAGGGAAGGGGGACGGGTTCCCGCATTCATGTCGACCCACCCGGATCCGCTGGACCGCCGAGACCGGATTCTCAGACGGATCGACAACGGGGAGGTTTCGGGTGAGGTGGTCCGTCGGGAGGAGTACCTGAGGCGGCTGGAGGGGATGCCCTTCGGACCCGATCCCAGACAAGGGTACTTCGAGGACAACCTGTTCCTCCATCCGGAGCTGGAGTTCCAGTTCACGTTCCCTGGGGGGTGGCGGACGCAGAACGGACGGGAAGCCGTGCAGGGCCTCAGTCCCGAAGAAGACGCGGCGATCGTCCTGACACTCGACGAGGCGAGCTCTCCCGAAGCCGGCAGGGACGCGTTTCTCTCCGCCGAAGGGATCACCGGCTCGAACCGCCGCGGTGGCACCGTGGGAGGGCTTCCCTCCGCGGGCGCCGACTTCGTGGCAGCGAGCAACGACGGCCGATTCTTCGGAACCATCCTCTTCGTCCAACACCAGGGCCGAATCTACCGGCTACTCGGATACGCGCCCGAGTCGCGTTGGAACGCGCGCTCCGATGCCGTTCGGGCCTCGGTGAACTCGTTCCGTACCGTCGATGATCCGGCGGTCCTCGCCGTTCAGCCGGATCGGATCGAACTGGTCCGCGTGAGCGCCGAAATGACACTCTCGGAGTTCAACGACCGGTATCCGTCCTCGGTACCGGTAGAGACGATCGCCACGATCAATCACCTTCAGCCCGGCGAGTCGATCGCGGCCGGCACGCTGGTCAAGCGGGTGGTCGGAGGGTAGTCGGTAGCGGGCTCCCGCGGGCCGTCGAACGGCTGCCCCTTCTCTCGCCAGAAGAGGCCGAAACCAGCGGCCCCTGACCGCGGTCAGGGGCCGTGGGACTTTGGTACGGTTCTTGAGTTAAATCCTTGTAGTGATGGATCCGACGGTGGATAAGCTGCCAAAGTGGCAGCGTCGCGTTTTCGAGCGGTCGGGGTCGGGGGGAGGGGGTCTGGCGGAGCTCGATGTGCGGGGTCCGAACAAGTGAATCAGGAGTGAACCTCAGTGGCCAACGCGGACCGGTTTACGGTTAAAGCGGGCGAGGCTCTTCAATCGGCCGCCCGACTCGCACGAGAGGGTGCCCACGCCGAAGTGGGTGGCGTTCACCTCCTCGCGGCACTTCTCGCGCAGGAAGAGGGAATCGTGGGTCCGGTCTTGGAGAAGGCCGGGGTTCGCCTTCCGCTGCTGAACGATCGAGTCACGGACGCGCTCGCCCGATACGGAAGGGTGGAAGGAGGGAGCGAGCCTGCGATCTCCCGGGATCTGCGCAAGGCACTCGAGACCGCGGAGAAAGACGCGAAGCGGCTCGGAGACCAGTACATCTCCTCGGAGCATCTCCTT
>JAHEKL010000326.1 GCA_024638345.1 Gammaproteobacteria bacterium
CGAGGTGGAGCGGCTCCTGCGGGACGCGATCGAGCTACGAATGAGGGCCGACGTCCCGGTCGGAGCTTTCCTATCGGGCGGGGTGGACTCGTCCACAGTGGTCGCGATCATGCAGGACGTCGGCCCGCGCCCGGTTCGCACGTTCACGGTGGGACTGGAGGACCCGGAGTTCGACGAGGGTCCGTACGCCCGCGAGGTCGCGCGGAGGCTGGGGACCGAGCACACCGAGTTGCACGTCGGTGCCGACGAGGCTCTTGCCCTCGTTCCGCAGCTGACGTCCGTTTTCGACGAGCCCTTCGCCGACTCATCGCAGATCCCCAGCCTCTTGATCTCGGAGCTCGCCCGCCGCTCGGTGACGGTCTCGCTAGCCGGCGACGGGGGCGACGAGCTCTTCGGCGGATACGCGCGACATCGCACGCTCCTCGAGACATACCATCGGTACGGAATGGTCCTGAGCGTGCTCGGTCTGCCGAGACGCGCCTTCGTCGGGGGTCGATCCCCCGCGGGAATGGTCCGACGCGGGCGCCGGTGCAGTCGGTGGAGCCCGGCGCTGCTGGGCTTCGCTCCGGCGGAGGCCTTTCTGCGGACGATCTCGAAATGGAACAAGCCCGAGGAGATCGTGCTGGGAGGATCGGAGCCTGTGACGACGATCACCCAGTGTGAGACCTGGCCGTACCTACGCAATCTCGCCGAGCAGATGATGTACCTGGACGCCGCCGTGTACCTCACCGACACGCTGCTCGTGAAGCTCGACCGGTCGAGCATGGCCGTGAGCCTGGAGGCGCGCGTGCCCTTCCTCGATCATCGATTGGCCGAGTTCGTGTGGTCCCTTCCGATGGACTATCGGATGACGAGCCGTGGGGACAAACGGACTCTGCGGCGTGTGCTGAATCGGTACCTACCCGAACGGCTCTTCGAGCGGCCGAAGATGGGGTTCTCGATTCCGCTCGCGAAGTGGCTGAGGGGGCCGCTCAGAGACTGGGCCGAAGAGCTGCTTTCCGAACGCCGACTTCGGCACGACGGGATCTTCCACCCCGCGCGCGTGCGCCGAAGGTGGAAGCTTCATCTCGAAGGTAGGGTGGACTATCGCAACGCCCTATGGATCGTGCTGATGGTGCAAGGGTGGCTCGATCAGAGATGAGCCAGCCCGAGCTCACCGTGGCGATGCCTGCCTACAACGTCGCTTCCTTCATTCGCGAGGCCCTCGACAGCGTCTTGGCCCAGTGCGAGGTGGATCTCGAGCTGATCGTGGTCGACGACGCCTCCACCGACCAGACCGCCTCGATCGTGTCGAGGATCGACGACCCACGCGTGCGGTTGCTACGGAACGAAGAGCGAAGCGGAATCGCCGCCTGCCACAACCGAGTCGTCCGGGAGAGCCGCGCGCGCTTCATCGCGCACGTGGATGCGGACGACAAGATCACGAAGCCGTATGCCTGCCGGCGACTGTTGGACCGCATCAAGGCCTCCGACGATCTCGGACAAGTTCATTGCCACCACTTCAGGATAGACGAAGACGGACTCGCCACTCGGGAGGCCTTCAGAGCCCATCGGCGGTACCAGCTGAAGACACGGACGCCCGGGCGCGACTACCGATTCGCCCTGCTGGCCGAGGGCGCCGTCATGAACCACTTGCGTCTCTACCGCAAGAAGGTGCTGCAAGAGGTCGGGCCCTTCGACGAAAGCATCCATTTCGGTGTCGACTACGACATGGCGCTCCGCATCCTGGAGCGATACGAGATCGACGTGGTGCCCGAGGTCATGTATGCAGTCAGGAAGCACGAACGCAACACCACTGCGCTCCGCTTCCAGGCACTCAGATTCTGGCTACAACGGGCGAGAATCACGCGCCGTCTCGAGAAACGGGGGCAGATCACCTATACCCTCCGGTCGCCCTACGATCGTCGTCGACTGCTACTCGGCGGCTTCATACAGTTGGTGGGGCTCCCTCGGTTTTTCCGGAGGCTCGGCCTCCAGGTGTACCGAGTCCGGGTCGGAGCCGTCCGCGGGATGTTGCGAGCGCTCGATCGGGCCTATCGGGCCTTCGGGCTCCTGATGTCCTGGTGGCCACTTCCGAAAGGAGCCCCACGGAAGTCGGCGCCTTCAAAGATCGGCTACTACCTCTGGCACTTCCCGGTGGGGAGCCAGACGTTCATTCGCCGCGAGATCGGGGCCCTGGAAGACCATGGGGTCCCAATCACCATCTTCGCGGACGACCACGAGGCGATCGACCCGCCGGACGAAACGACCCGCGAGTGGCGGCGGAAGACGACCTACCTGAACGAGCTCGACACCGGAGCCCGCCGTGCCTTTCGCCGTTCGCTCCTTCGCCAACGTCCCGTGACGATGGCTTCGCTCTTCCTCTATACTCTCTTCCATCGCTACGGCTACTACAAGACGGCCGCGGAGGATCTGCAGGTCTTCGATCGCGCGATATCCCTGGCGGGTAGCCTGCTGGACCAGGGAGTCACTCACCTACACTCGCCCTGGGCGGACCGATGCGCGTTCGTATCCATGATCGCGTCGAGAATGGCCGGGATCCCCTACTCGGTCGAGGCTCGCGCCCACGATCTCCATCGCGAGCAGAGCCGATACGGGCTGGCCCCCAGGCTGTCCGCCGCTCGCTTCGTCGTCACCAATTCCGAGTACAACCGCGACCACGTTCTTTCGATCGTGGGCCCGCGCGCTGCGGGTCGAGTCCATAGGGTCTACGAGGGCATCC
Organism: Gammaproteobacteria bacterium; assembly: GCA_024638345.1. GTDB lineage: Bacteria > Gemmatimonadota > Gemmatimonadetes > Longimicrobiales > Gaopeijiaceae > JAAXGI01. The sequence goes on from JAHEKL010000326.1 coordinate 2,723, forward strand.
GTCTAGAGGAATTCCTGGGCAGACGGGGCAGAGAACGAAGAGATCCCCCGTGCATTCTGACCGTCGCGCGGCTGATCGAGGAGAAGGGGCTGGTTCACTTGCTCTACGCCGCGGACGAGCTGCGGCGACGTGGGCGCCCCTTTCGTATGGAAGTCGTCGGCGGTTCGGAGATCCCCAAGTACGCAAACTA
>JAHEKL010000327.1 GCA_024638345.1 Gammaproteobacteria bacterium
AGATGATCTCCTTTTCGAACCGAATTGAGTCCGAGGCTCTCGAAGATGAGCGTCATTGCCGAGAGGTCTGATACACCCTCGAAGATCTCTAGGGCAAGTAGCAACTGACTACGCGCCTCATCGTTTCGACCCTGATGGTGGAGGCCATATCCCGTCATGAAATAAGCCCACCCGAGATCGAAGGGAGCGTCGACAGCCTGAAGCTCCTCGGTGGCCTGGAGCATCATCTCCAGTTCCAAGTCCCAATCCTCGCGGAAGCTGGCGACGTCACCCAGACCCCAATATGCCCGTCCGACCCCGGCGCGGTCGTCGATGTTCTCCGAGATCTCCAGTGACTCCTGGAGAAGCCGTATCGCCTCTTCGTGATCGCCCGAGTAGCCCGTGGGGAAGGCCAGGTTGTAGGTAGCGTCGGCTACGTCGGCTTCCGTGCCATGTTCTCTGAGCAGCTCCAAAGCCGTGCGGCAAGGCTCGAGCGTTCCGCGCCAGTCTCCCTGCCAGTACATGATGCCCCCGAGTGCCAGGAGTGCTTTCGCTCTCTCCCGGGGGGTGCCACCTTCCATCTCCAGCGCCTGTTCCGCTTTCGAACGCGCCTCGGGCAGGTGACCTCTTGTCTGCCAGAAGCGCCAGAGTGCGGCAACAAGCCGCAGCGCGGTCGAAGCATCCCCGTTCCTGACAGCCCAGTCGAAGGCGCCGCGGAGGTTGTCGTGATCGAGCGTGAGATGATCGAGCCAATAGCCTTGCCTCGATGTCAGGATGTCCTTACTGGCCTGTTCGGCCAGACGCGTGTAGACGCTGGCGTGGCTGCTCTCGGCTTGGTCTGCTTCCCCACGTGAAGCCAGCGCCTCGTAGGCATACTCCTTGATGACGATCAGCATGCGATAGCGGGTCTCGCCTTGTGTGGGTTCCTGCTGGACGAGGCTCTTCTCGATCAGGTTGGACAGCTCCCTCAGGACATACAAGTCCTCTCGATCGCCGGCCGCGACGACTTCGGCTTCGGTCAAGCCAAAGGATCCGCTGAAGACGGAACAGCGCTCGAATACTCGCCGGGCGGTCTCGTCGAGCAGGTCGTAGCTCCACCCGATGGTGTTGGCGATCGTCTGTTGTCTCTCGGGAACGTCGGGAGCGCGTGACGTCAGAAGCCGGTTGTCTAGTCGTTCGAGGATCGACTCGGGGCTCAGGGCTCTCGTCTGGGAGGCGGCCAGCTCGAGGGCGAGCGGAAGCCCGTCGAGACGCCGCGCCAGCCCGAGGACCGTGCCGACGTTGTGCCGGCCGAGCTCGAATGCTGGGTTGACGGCCGTGGCTCGGTCGAGGAAGAGACGCACGGCCGCGTACCGGGAGATCTCATCTGGATCGTCGCCATCTTGGGGGACGGCGAGCGGAGGCACGGGCATCTCCTTTTCACCGGTCACGTGCAGCGGAGACCGGGAGGTGGCGAGGACCTTCACATGCCGGGCGGCTCCGAGGATCTGGGCGACGAACGAGGCTCCGGCGCTTGCCAGCTGTTCGAGGTTGTCGAGGATCAGCAGGATTCGTTTGTCGGCGAGATACTCGAGAAGGCGATCGGTAGGGTCGGCGCTAGGCGCCGTGTTGAGCCCGAGACCCTCCAGGATCGTCGTGGGCAGCAGACCAGCATCCTTGATGGGCGCCAACGAGATGAAGTGGGCGCCGTCTTCGAACCGAGGCTCGACGCGTCGTGCCAACTCCACGGAGAGACGGGTCTTGCCACTGCCTCCCGGGCCGGTGAGTGTCAGCAGCCGGCTCTGGTCCAGGAGGCGGCCACCCAGCTCCACCTCGCCTTCGCGCCCGATGAAAGCGGTGAGTTGCTCAGGCAGGTGGGATATCGGAGCGACCCCGCGCAACGGTGGGAACTCGGAGGGCAGGCCGTCGACGGAGACCTGGAAGATGGCTTCCGGTTCGCGGAACCCGGCTAGCCGCACCTTGCCCAGGGGCACCAGCTCGGAGCCTTTCGAGACCGACGAGTCCAACAGCTCGGCCGTTGTCGCTGACAAGACGATCTGGCCGCCATGAGCCGCATGCGCGATACGAGAGGCGCGGTTCACGTCCACGCCGACATAGTTGTCACCACCGAGCACGCCGGCACCGGTATGAAGCCCGATCCGGATCTTCAGCTCTAGCCCGTCCGGCCACTCTTCGGTCGAGATCGCCCGTTGCATTGCGACCGCCGAGTCGAGGGCCTGGCGGGCGTCCACGAAGACGGCAAAGAAGGCATCTCCTTCGGTCGAAACCTCCACGCCGCCGTTGTGGCGGAGGATGTCACGCAGCAGGCCGTTGTGACGTGAGATCAAGCTCGCGAAGGTCTGGGCGTCCAGCGTCTGGACGTGATTCGTGGAACCTTCGATGTCTGTGAACATGAAGGTGAGTGTTCCCGTTGGGAGCGGGTGACCCGCATCGACTGGACTCATTCGAGACCCAATGGCTCCCACGAATCATATTGATGCTGATCACGCCCGGAGGGTCTAACCGACCGTTGGAAGGTACTCTTCCAGGCCGCAGGGGCCCGTAGCTCAACCTGGTCAGAGCAGCGGACTCATAATCCGTCGGTTGCAGGTTCAAATCCTGCCGGGCCCACAAGACACCCACCAGGGGAAACGCCGCTTTGGCGAGCCCCACCACTCAGCGTGACATATCAAAGTACAACGGAATGCCGAATATCGCTCTGTCAAATCGCCCTTGTCGCTGTGCGGTTCGGCGCGCGTGATGCGCCCTCATGGATCGTGGATCTTGGTTGCGGTTTTGATCTCCTATGACGAGATGCGATGACTGCACGGCGGGGGGTGTGCCGTTCGCGAATTCGGAACTCTGAGCAGGCGTCGATCCAGCGGAGGCGGACATTTCCACTACTCGATCCAAAGGGCGCAGTTGTATGCGCGTTTGGCGAAATCGGC
>JAHEKL010000328.1 GCA_024638345.1 Gammaproteobacteria bacterium
TTCTCCTCGACCGCTCGGAGCAACTGGTCGATGTAGGGCCGGTAGCGTGGGCTGACGATTCGTCCTCCGAGCGCTTCCCGACCCCAATCCCGCACCCCTCCGTCCCCAGCCATGTCCCACCCGTACATCACCTGGAGCACCCAGCTGCGGGCTCTGGACCTCGGGTTCACCGCCTTCATCGAAGCCGGTTTGCGAGGTCGCACATCTCGAGCACCGCCGTGGCTGCCTCTGCCCCCTTGTTCCCCTTCGCTCCTCCGGCCCGGGCCCGCGCCTGCTCTCCATCGTCGGTGGTGAGCAATCCGAAACCGATCGGAACGCTTGAGTCGCGAGCGAGTGCCTGGAGTCCGACCGTCGCCCCCATCGACACGTATTCGAAGTGCGGCGTCTCTCCACGGATGACGCAACCGAGGGCCAGAACTCCTTCATAGTCGGCATGTTCCAGCGACAGCCGAACACCCAGGGGCAGTTCCCACGCACCAGGGACGTGTACGATATCGATGTTCGCGGGATCGACCCCAGCGGCACGCAGGGTCTCGACAGCTCCCGCCACGAGTCTTTCGGTGACCGACTCATTGAAGCGACTGACCACCACACAGAATCTTTGGTCTCGCCGGACGGAAGATCCTTCTGGAGCCTCCATCAGGATCCGAGGAGATGGCCGAGCTTGTCCCGCTTGGCATCCAGGTAGTCGTGGTTCAACTCCGTCGGCTCGACCTCCAGCGGCACGCGATCCGTAATTTCGAGCCCGAATCCCTCGAGACCGGTGAGCTTCTTGGGGTTATTCGTCATGGCCCGGATCTTCGTGAGCCCCAGATCCAGAAGGATCTGCGCTCCGATCCCATAATTGCGAAGATCTGGAGGGAAGCCGAGTATTTCGTTGGCTTCGACCGTGTCGTGGCCGCTGTCCTGGAGCTCGTAAGCTTTCAATTTGTTAAGCAGCCCGATCCCTCGACCCTCCTGGTCCAGGTAGACGATCACCCCATTTCCTTCCTTCGCCACTCCTCGCATCGCCGCAAAGAGCTGGGCCCCACAGTCGCACCGCCCCGAGTGAAACACGTCCCCGGTGAGACACTTGGAGTGCACCCTCACCAGGACGTCATCCCTGCCCGCGACATCCCCCATAATGAGCGCGATGTGCTCCCTCTCGTCAACGAGATTGGAGTATCCGATTACCGTGAAGTCTCCGTGGGGAGTGGGAAGCGTCGCTTCTGCGACCCGAGTCACCAGCCGCTCATGCTTGAGCCGATACGCTATGATCTGGGCCACGGTAATGAACGGCATCTCATGCTCGGCCGCGAACTTCTCGAGTTCGGGACGCCTCGCCATGGTTCCATCCTCGTTGAGGATCTCGCAGATGACTCCGGCGGCAGCCAGCCCCGCCAGTCGCGCGAGATCCATCGACGCCTCGGTCTGCCCGACCCGCTGCAAGACCCCACCGGTCTTCGCCCGCAGCGGGAACACGTGACCCGGCCGGATCAGGTCCGAGGGCCTCGAGTCGTCGGAGACGGCGACTTGAATCGTCCGAGCCCTGTCGGCCGCGGATATCCCCGTGCTGACGCCCAGTTCCAGGGTCGCGTCGATCGAAACGGTGAACGCGGTGCCGTTCGGATCCTGGCCGCGCCCGTCCGACATGAGAGGCAGATCGAGACGGTCCGCGATTTCTGGTGTGAGCGTCAGACAGACGAGCCCGCGCCCGTGAGTGGCCATGAAGTTGATGATCTCCGGTGTGACGAGTTCGGCCGCGCACACGAGATCGCCCTCGTTCTCGCGATCCTCGTCGTCGGCCACGATCACCAGACCTCCATTCCGGATGACTTCTATGGCTTCACGTACCTGTCGATCGTCAGAGGACAACACCCTAAGACCCTCCTAATAGTTCAGATTCAGGCCGCACCGGATTCGCGGTACGGCCGCAAGAGCTGGTCTACATACTTGCCCACGAGATCGGCCTCCAGGTTCACCTTCGCCCCCGGCTGCAGCCGATCCACATTTGTATGTTCCCATGTATACGGAATGATCGCCACTTCCGCGACGTCCTGAAAGAGCTGATTCACCGTTAGACTGATGCCATCCATGGCGATCGAGCCATAGAGCACTGTAAGACGCGCCACCTCATCCGGCATCTGGAAGCGGAGAAAGACCGTCTCACCCGCGTCCTCGACCTCCGTCAGTGTCCCGACGCCATCCACGTGCCCCTGGACCAGATGTCCTCCCATCGGCTCGCCGGCTCTAATTGCTCTCTCGAGGTTGACCTCGCGACCCGGGACGAACTCGCCCAGCGTCGTGCGTGACAGCGTGGTACGAACCGACTCGAACGTGAATTCGCCGCCTGCGACGTCGAATACGGTGTGGCAGACCCCATCGATCGCGAGGCTGTCGCCTGCCGAGAGTTGACCTGCCAATCCGGGTGCCGAGAGTCGAAATCTGAGGCCCTTCTCAAACTCCACCCGGTGCACCACCCGTCCGACCGTTTCCACGAGTCCTGTGAACATCAAACTACCTCCCTGAGCACTGCACGCGCGCGGCGATCTTCGAATTCCAGCAGCGTGTCGGGACCGAGCCCCGCACGATGCACCACGTTCCAGTCACCTCGTTCCGCCGTCGTGTGCGATGCTATGGCCGGTACGCCCTCGGGACCCAGAATGACGGGCGCGTAGATCAAGTACTGCTTGCGCACGAGCCCCTCCGCCAGCATGGCACCGGCCAGGCGGCCGCCTCCCTCGACGAGAATTGCGCGAAGGCCACGTTCGCGCAGGGCAGACATGGCCGCGCCCAGCAGGAGGCCCTGGCGATCGGCCGGCACCGAAACGACCTCTGCGCCGCGACGCTCGAACTTCGTGCGATGGAGCTTGGCCGAGTCCTCGCGACACAACAACAGCAACGGAGCCTCGTCCAC
>JAHEKL010000061.1 GCA_024638345.1 Gammaproteobacteria bacterium
GACCGGCGGGTGAAGCGAGCGCGAAATCCAAATACAATACGCTTTTGGCACCCGTGCGTCTGCTATGTACTCTGATTTCTTCAGACTAAAGGAGCCGCCTTTCTCGATCACCCCCGACCCGCGCTATCTGTATCTCAGCAAGCGCCACCAGGAAGCGCTTGCACACCTACTGTACGGCACCGGGGAAGAAGGGGGTTTCGTCGAGCTCACCGGTGAGGTGGGAACCGGTAAGACAACTCTGATCAGGGCCTTGCTCCAGTCTCGGCTGGAACGCGTCGACGTTGCCCTGATCCTGAACCCACGGCTCACCGTTTCCGAGTTCGTGGCCTCCATCTGCGATGAATTGGGGGTCGCGCGCTCGGAGCGAACCTTCACGCGCTCCGCCGTCCATACCACAGACCCCAGGTCCTCCAGGGAGCCGAGGCCCCATCGGTCTCGGAGCCTCTCGAGCAGCTCCGTACTCGTCAGAGCAATACCCCAATCCGACTCGTACTGCTCCGAGAACTGCCTCAGCACGCCGGTCGATGCGTCGTAGAACTCGACCAACCGACCCTCCTCGAGCCAGCCGAGTCCGTCGATCCGGTCGAGCTCTCTGAGCGCCTCGAGTCGAGGCGAGCGTGGAGGTCGAGGCTTCGCGGCGCGCCTTTCCCGAGCACGCGAAACGAGCAGCCAGGCGGCCAAAATCACGGACCCCCCCGCGAGCGCGATGGCCGCAACGAGCCACAGACTGAAGTCGCCCCCGAGCACATCCGCCGGCGGGCGAGGCGCCAGCGTCTCCGCCTCGGTCATCTCCGAGAGGGGCAGGATCTGCACCAACCCGGTCGGGATCACTATCTGTTGACTGGCCGGCACGGGCCCCCCTTCGGCGGGGGGCTCGTTCATCTCGGCGACCGACCTCGCGCCGGGGGATTCACCCTCGGCCGCGGGACGGATCCAGATTTCCAGGGAGGGGAGCTCCACATCACCGTTCAGGAGTCCCATCACTGGATAGCTGGCCAGCACGTCGATCGAGTCGGCAGGACCCGTCGTCGTGCTCCACTCGCCTATCCCGGCGCTCGCCGAGACTCTCTGGGCGACCAAGGTGTCGGGCAGGAAGACCACGACGCCCGGCGCCAGTCGAACGGTGAGGCCGAGCTGAAAGACCTGGCCGAACTCGGGGGCCTGAGGCTCTATCGTGAACCCCACGAGTCGTGCCGGTGGCACAGGATCCTGCGCCCTCGCCGGATTGAGCCCTACGGCCACCAGGCCCGACAGCGCAGCGAGGAAAACCACCGGCCTCGGGGGCCGCTTCCTCATCGCGGAGTGCCTCGACGCATTCGAAAGAAGGCCGACAGTGCGGCCAACGCGTCTCCAGCGGTGTTCACATCGACCAACTCCGCTCCTACCTCGCCGAGGAGAGCCGCCGTGTCGGCCTGCGCTCGAAGCACGCTGTGGCGATAGTGCTCTCGAACCTTTCGACGTGCGGTGTTGAGCGTCACCCAACGACCGGTCTCGGGATCCGTCATCGCCACCCATCCCACGTCGGGAAGCTCCAACGTCGCCGACGTGACGAGCCTGATGGCGACCAGGTCGTGTGCCCTGGCCAGACGCATCAGCGTCTCGCGGAAGGGAGAGTCCGGACTGCTCTGGATGAAGTCGCTGATGACGAACACGGTTCCACGACCCTGGAGCGTGCGACTGAGCCGATCCAGACCGGTGCTCAGATCCGTTCCTCGGCCGCTCGGCTGGTGGGAAATGAGATCGGCGAGAAGACGGACGACATGGCGTCTACCGGACCCGGGAGCGACAAAAAGCTCGACTCGATCGCTCACCAGGAGGAGACAGATCCGGTCGTTGTTTCTCGCAGCCGCGAACGCGAGCGCGGCCGCGATCTCCGCAGCGACTTCGCCCGCGCTCCGTTCACCCGGACCGAATCTGCCGGACCCGGACACGTCCACCAGTAGGACCACGAGCAAATCCCGCTCCTCGACGAACTGACGAACGAAGGGCGTGCCGCGCCTTGCGGTGACCTTCCAATCGATCGCGCGGACGTCGTCTCCCACCTGATACCTACGGACGTGCGAGAACTCGAGCCCCCGGCCGAGAAAGACGGACGAGTACTCTCCGCTGAACAGCGAGTCCACGAGACCCCGCGTCCGCAACTCGAGCCGTCGGACTTCACGTAGCGTCTCGACGGACGGTAGGTCCTGGTCCGGGCCCCTCACGAGCCGGAGTAGGCGCGCTCCCAGCCCTTTCAGCACGGAGGACTTGCCCAGGTCAGGGCGAAGGGACCGTCGCCAGGAGTCGATCGACCAACTCGTCGGCGTCGATCCCCCTAGCATCGGCCTCGTAGGTGGTTCTCAAGCGATGCCGCAACACGGGGTAAGCCATGGCCTTGACGTCGTCCGGGAGAACGAAGTCTCGACCATTCAGGTAGGCCAGCGCCCTCGCGGCCCGAGTCAGAAAGATGGTGGCCCGTGGAGACGTTCCGAACTCGAGCAGGTTCTCGAACTCGGGCAGTCCGGCTGCCGCTGGCTCGCGGGTCGCGAACACCAGGCTCACGACGTAGTCCTGAATCTTTCGGTCTACGTTCACTCCGTTGAGCTCGGTGCGGGCCTCGAGAATCTCGGGCACACTGGCCGTCGACGGCTCCTTTCCTTCGGAATCGAAGAGGTGAGCGTCGACCGCTGCCCCGTCCGCGCCGATGGTACTGAGGGCGATCCGCTCGACGATCTCGCGCTCCTCTTCCCGATTGGGGTACTCGATCCGGAGCTTCATCATGAAGCGATCCATCTGAGCCTCGGCCAGGGGGTAAGTTCCCTGCTGCTCGATGGGATTCTGGGTCGCGAGGACGAGGAAGGGAGATGGGAGCTCGTACGTCTTCCCATCGATGGTGACCTGCTCCTCTTCCATCGCCTCGAGGAGAGCGGATTGCACCTTCGGTGGCGCCCGGTTCACCTCGTCCGCCAACACGAGATTGGCGAATATGGGGCCCTTGTAGACCCGGAACTCCCCGGTTCGCTGATCATATACAGGAGTTCCGATCACATCCCCGGGAAGGAGGTCTGGAGTGAACTGAATGCGCCGAAACGTCGTGTGCAGGGCCCCGGCAAGAGAGCGGACGAGCAGAGTCTTGGCCAGTCCAGGCAACCCCTCCAACAAGACATGACCTCCGGTGAGAAGAGCGATCAACAGTCCTTGGATCGTCTCATCCTGCCCGACGACGCGACGATGAACGGACTCTTCGACTCCTCTGAGGAGCTGGAATCCTGCGGTTTCCGTGGGTATCGACACGTGAACTCCGAGAAGGTGCGATGATGCTGCTGCAGGGCTGTCTTTCTGGGACCTGAACTTTTGCGTGATCTAGACGATATAATGCCGCAGGGACGGTACGGGAGCGACACAGATCAGGCAAGGCCGGGAGCGGCCTCACCCTTGTGTCGGCCTACGGCTCCGGCATATAACTTGAAAGGCTCTTCAGGAGCCTGAAAAGGGGCGCCGGATCGGTGTGCTTCGATTTCTGTCGATTTGGGGGGGTAGCTTCACCTTGATCCCTGCGCGGACCATCGCAGTCACAGCCACAGCCGTGGTGCTGGCGGCCGGTGCGCTCGCCTACACGGCCACGGGGGACGTGGGCGCGACGTCGACGTCGATGCACTCCTCGGACCCGAGGATCCCGGCAGCCACGCCGGAGGTGTCTCTGCCGGCCGTGCTGCGACAGGACTGCACTCCTTATGGGGTGAATCGCCCCGAGCCCAACCCACACCGCAACTTCTATTTCACACGTGGCGCGTACTCCAGCTCCCCCTGGAGTTGGAGGGGCCGTTCCTGGTCCACCGACTATCCGAAGGCGGATCAGCAGTTCCTATACGTCATGGCGCGAACCCTGGGTTGGGACATCCACGCCTGCGAGAACCCAATTCGGCTGGACGATCCACACCTGCGACGGTTCCCCTTTCTGTACATGCTGGAGGTTGGGAACATGGGTCTGACCGAGGCCGAGGTGCTTGGCCTCAGGGACTACCTGCTCGCAGGTGGATTCCTCTTCATCGACGATTTCTGGGGTCCGAACGAGTGGGCGAACTTCGAGCGGGAGATCCTCCAGGTCCTTCCCGGACGCAAGATCGACGAGATCCCGATGGATCATCTCATCTTCCGAATCATCTATCCGATCGAAGAGGTCCTGCAGGTCCCCAACGTCGGCAATGGAGCGACGGGCAACCCGCAGTACTACGGGGAGTGCTACTACGGAGGCGCGTGCACCGCCACCGTGCGCGGCATCTTCGACGACGATGGGCGTCTGATGGTCGTGATCGCTCACAACAGCGACCTGGGTGATGCCTGGGAGTGGGCCGAGCAGCCCAGCTATCCCTACGATCGCTCGAACTTCGCGTTCAGCCTGGCGTTCAACATCATCGCCTACGCGATGGCTTACTGAGCCTCACTCCTTCCTTCGCGTTCTCTCGTACAACTCGATGTAGTCGTCGACCGGGGTCGAGGCCACGGCACTTCCGACTGCTCCGAGGGCGATGTCGTCCAGCTTCTTGAACCGGACACACGACTTCCCAAGGTCCAGCCGCTTGCCGGCCTTGGTGAATCCGTCGCGCAGGCGTTGCTCGACCTCTGGATCGGCATACACGCCCATGAGATAGACTGCGTAGTGCTTCTTCTGCGCGGCAAGGGCCGCGTATACGAGCGGCTTCCCGTTGTACGTCTCCGGGTACCGCTCGAGGGGTATCTCGTAGCTGATCATGCCCCAGCCCATGGTCTCGACGTAGCCGTCGGGCAGGTGCTCGAGGATCGCACTTCGAACGGTCTCGATGACCTCGCGACGCTCGCCTGGGAGCTCCGAGAGGTATTCGGTGACGGTCTTGGCACGGCTCTGTACCATGGATGGAGCCCTGGCTGGACGGCTCGGACCGGCCGGATTGCGCTCAGACGATACGCATCAGGCCCCGGAAGCGTTCCTCCCGAATCTCGTAGCCCGGAAAGATCCGCTCCAGCCGGTCCGCCCCCAGATGGCGCCGCACGATCTCTCCGAAGACGTCGCGAAAGTCGGTGGTGAGCGCGAGGTCTCGTCCCTCGTAGAGCTGCTCGATCTCCAGCCCCGGCCAGTCACCCAGGACTTCGCCTCCACGGACGGAGCCACCCAACGCCAGCATGCAGTTGGCGTGTCCGTGATCGGTCCCACCCGTGCCGTTTTCACGTACCGTTCGTCCGAACTCCGACATCGTCAGAATCACCACGTCCTCCATTCGATCTCCCAGGTCGGCATGCAGCGCGCTGATCCCACGCGATAGCTCGGCCAGCCTCCGTGCGAGCGCCCCCTGCACCGCGCCCTGATTCGCGTGCGTATCCCAGCCTCCGAGGTCTGCGAAGGCAACTTCGACGCCCACGTCCGCCTTGATCACCTGCGCGATCTGGCGGAGAGAGTCCCCAAAAGATCCGTTGGGGTAGGCCGCCCCTCGGTCCGGCCGGTACCGCTCGGGGTCCAAACCTTCCAAGACACGTACTGCGTCGAACGCTTCGTCCGCGGCCGAGGAGATCTGGTCGCCGTGGTCCGTACGATATAGCCGCTCGAATGCCCCCCGTCCGGATTCGTCACCCGAGAAGCGGGCGAGATCGGAGATCGCGAGCGTTGGGTGACTTCCTTCGAGCGACTTCGGCAGAGCGGGCCCGATCGCGAGGCCTCTCAACGATGGCACCGTGGTAGCCATCCCGATCTGACCGACCGCGTGATCGGCGTCATGCATGCTTCCATCCGACAGAGTTCGACCCCTGCAGTCCGAGCACTCGGTCTCCTGGAGCACCCGGTTCAGCCAACCTTCCTTCGTGTTCTTCTCGCCCGGAGTTCCCGTCTCCATGAAGTCCTGGGCGTCGAAATGCGAGCGTGTGGGATGGGGCGAGCCCACCGCGTGCACGACCGCCATCTCTCCCCGTTGGAAGAGGTCGCCCAGCGGTGCCATCGCGGGGTGCAACCCGAAGAATCCGTCCAGATCGAGCGCCGACGCTTCTTCAGCGCCCCTTCGAGGAGCCGGAATCAGCGTCGCACGCCGGCTTCCGGCGTATGCGGAATCACCGAAGGGCACGACCATGCTGAGTCCGTCCACGGCCCCACGTTGGAAGATGCAGACGAGGGTCTTCTTTCGATCGCTGCCCCGGGTTCCCGCGAGCAGGGGCCTGAATAGGAATCCGGGTGGAAGACCCATGGCCATGAGTGCGATGGCTCCATTCTTCACGAAGACCCTTCTCCCAATCGTCATCTCTACCTCCCGTCGCAAGTTCGTCCGGTCTTCCGGCGAGCTGGGGCTGGATCAGTGACGCTGGAACTCCGGCGAGCCCAGGATCAACCCGACCGCGCGCGTCGCGGTCTCTCTCGGACTCGCCGGCTCCTCCTCCGCCAGGGCCTCGCGCACCGCGGTCACCAGCTCGTCCGTCTCCGCACCGGGCAGGAGACGCCGCGCCACGCTCGCCAAGGGATCGCTCATCGAATCCAAACCCCCGAGAAGGCGTGGCCACGCGGCGATTCGGATTCCTCTCAGCTGTCCTTCCGCGAACGCCTGCCCGAAGTCCATCCGGTTCAGCATCGCGCCCCCGCTGACCCAGTCGGCGCTCCGCTCGGGATAGCCGATCGGCGCTTCCGCCAGGTACGGCGGTTCGCCCAGCGCCGTCAGGGTCTGGCTGAGACCTCGCACGTTCACCACCTCCGCCCCGGTGGCGCGCAGGGCGCTCGAGATGAGTGTCGTGGGCGATTTGATCTTCGATCGCATCGTGTCGGAGGCGTAGAAGTGCTCCGAGGCGAACAGCGCGCGTGTGACCTCGCCCAGATCCCCGTCCGTCTCCAGGAAGACTTCCTCCAGCTCTCGGACCATCTCCGCGGGCGGATCGTCCGATACGAATCGGGTCACGAGTTGGGTTGCGACGTTTCGTGCCGTGGAGGGATGAGTAGCCAGCCTCTGGAGGATCGCCAACGCGTCGTCCATGCCGGTGCTTCCATCCACCTGCCTGCCCATGAAGAGCTTCTCGTCGGGATCGTGCATCCGCGACCTGAACCGGAACTGGAAGGCTCCCTCGTACGAGGCCTCTTCCATGAGGCCTAGAACCTCCTGGACGGAACTACGACCCTCGCCAGCCATTCGACGGAGTCGGCCGCGATCGAACCTCGGAGGGGAGATCCCCCATCCGGTGAAGGCTCGAGCGACTTCCGTGACATCCTCTTGCGAGTATCCCCCGTCCACGCCGAGGGTGTGGAGCTCGAGGAGCTCTCGCGCATAGTTCTCGTTCAGGCCCCGCTCTCGGACGCGATCCGGAAGTCGATTCGCGCCGGACCGACCTCGGACCGGAATTGTCTGGGGAGCCACGCTCTGAGCGTTGTCCAGGTAGACGAGCATGGCCGGATGGGTCGCCGTCGCGACGAGGAGTTCGTAGAACGACCCGAAGACATTAGGTCGAATCGCGTTCGACTCGTAGTCGGAGACGAGCCACCGCAACTGGTTCTTCCGGAAGTCGACGTTGAAGTGGTCGAACCAGAACTGGGTCATCATCTCTTCCAGCTGACGCTCCGAGTGAGCAGCTCTCGTGAGCCTGGCCCCTACCAGCTGTTGCAGAATCTGCCCCGGATTGCTCCTGCGGAGGACCTCCCGTGCCTCGGTGCGTTCCGCTTCGGAAGCCGTCGAGTCCTGAACGATGCGTCTCAGCGATCCGACGACCTGGTTCGGGGGGTACCTCTCGAGGAGCTCCGGCACACTCTGCAGCGCTGCGGGAAATCGCTCGGCGATCCGCGTTTGGAGAGCTTCATCATCGATCGCGCCGGGGTCCAGCTGCCAATCCAGCCATTCGTCCCGCCCCATGTCCATCACCCTCTCGACGTCCTCGGGCCGAGCGCCGAACGTCGCCCGCTGAAGAAGGTGAACGACCCGGGCGGCCTCCGTATCGAGTCCCTGGCCGCTTGCTTGGGCCGCCTGCCGGACGGGTCCCACCGAGGTCTGGGCGGCACACAGGTGAGAGGCGCCCCCGCCGATGAGCCCGGTCAGGGCCCACACCACCGCTCCAGTGACGCCGTGCAGAGATCGAAACCTCGGATGACGCTTGGATTCACTCACGTTTCACCTCGGCTCTTCGTTGGATCCGACCGGCAGAGAGGCTACAGGGACGAGCAGAGTCCGATACCTCGCAAGCCGGTTGTGGCCATCTGTCTGGAGGACGCCGGAGGGAGCCACAGTGTTAGGAGGCGAGGAGGGCTTGCATCGTTGAACTCGACGGGCCGAGCGCTTTCGAATCGGCCGATCCCTCGTTCTCGTCCAACAAAACCCCGATCTTTCGACACTCTTAGGGGAGGAGGTCCGTCCTTCCCTTCATGCTCATGAGCAAAACTGGAGTCGCGCTCCGTGTCTTCGCGTGTATTGCCCCTACTCTTGATCGCACTCTCCGGTGGAGTCAGCCCCGCCGTCGCGCAGCTTCAGGACACGACGGCCCCGGTCGACCCGAGGCTTCCGACGGATCGCCGGGCCATGACCGCGGAGCGGCTTCGAGAGGGTGAGTCGATCCAGCTGGACGGTCAGCTCGACGAGCCCGTCTGGAACCGGGCCGTTCCGGCCACCGACTTCGTGCAGCGCGACCCCATCTTCGAGTCGGAGCCCACGGAACGGACCGAGGTGCGCATCGTGTTCGACGGTGAGAGCCTCTACATGGGCGTTTCGGCGTACGACTCGGAGCCGGACCGACTTCTAGGAAACACGATGAAGCGAGACGAGTTCTTGCGCGGCGACGATCGCTTCATGTGGACGATGGACACCTTCCTCGATCAACAGACCGGGTACTTCTTCGAGATGAATCCGTCGGGCCTGATGGCCGACGCGCTGATCCTGGCAGGTGGTGGTAACCAGCGGGCGTGGGATGGAATCTGGGACGCCTACGCGCGCCGTCACGACGAGGGCTGGACTCTGGAGATCGAGATCCCCTTCCGCACCCTGAACTTCGACCCGAACGCTCCGGCGTGGGGAATCAACTTCCAGCGCACGATCCGAAGGAAGAACGAGGAGAACTACTGGGAAGGGCACGAGCGTAACGCGCAGCTCCGCAGGATGACGGATGCGGGACTGCTTCTGGGGATCCAAGACGTGACCCAGGGGCGTGGTCTGGATATCAAGCCATACGTCGCGAGCACGACCTTCGAGGCGCCAGGCGGCGCCGAGCCCACCCCACGTGAAACCGAGACCGATATCGGCGTGGATCTCTTCTACAATTTCACGCCGAGCCTTCGGGGCAACCTCACGGTCAACACGGACTTCGCACAGACCGAGGTGGATCAACGGCTCGTGAACCTGACCCGGTTCCCTCTGCGCTTCGAGGAGAAGCGCGCCTTCTTCCTGGACGGATCAGGTTTCTTCGACTTCGCGTCCACCGCGGCCCAGAACTTCCGCGGACGGGGGGGCGGGTTTCGGCCGAGCGGCGGGGTGCCTCGTGTCGAGCCATTCTTCAGCAGAAGAATCGGTTTGGGGGCCGACGGGGTGCCGCAGCCCATCGATGTGGGGGCGAAGCTTACGGGACAGATGGGCTCGCAGGACGTCGGCTTGCTGCATGTCCGTACGGCGGGCGAGTCGAGCACCCCAGGGGAGTCGATCATCGGAGAGGACTTCACGGTCTTCAGACTCAAGCGGAGGGTGCTGACGCAGTCGTACGTGGGCTCCTTCTTTGCCCGCCGTCATGCGCGAGACAGCGGGGGAACCGGGGACCTCAACACCGCCGGCGTAGATTTCCGGGCGGCGACCTCGCAGTTTCGCGGATCCCAGAATCTCGCCATGTCCGGGTACTTTCTCTGGGCCACCGAACCCCAGGACCTGGGCGACAATATGTCCTACGGTGTTCAGGTGGAGTATCCGAACGATCGTTGGTTCGGAGCCGCGGGGTACACGGAGATCCAGCCCAATCACGATCCCGGTATCGGATTCACGCCTCGGCGAGGTTTCAGGGCCTACAGCGGTCAGGCAGGCTTCGGACCCCGGCCCGAGGCCCATCCCTGGATTCGGCAGTTCACCTTCGACGTGGGTGCCAACTTCCTCACAAACATGCAGAACGAGCTCGTAACCAGGGACGTGAACCTGACGCTCCTCGGTATCCAGTTTCAGTCCCAGGAGCGCATCGACATCTCGATGAGCCCAACGTTCGAGCACCTGGCACAGGACTTCGAAATCCACCCGGGGATCGTCCTCCCCGGCGGATCCGAATACAACTTCACCCGCTATCGCTTCGATTTCGGGACCGCGAATCAGCGCATCATCGCGACTCAGGGAAGCTTCGAGTTCGGCGATTTCTTTTCCGGGACCCGAGAGGAGGTCGTCGTCAATCTGGGCGTGCGTCCATTCGTGGGAATGGTCGCGGAGTTGAGCACCGAGTGGAATCGGATCGATCTGCCGGAGGGGGACTTCCAGACGCGTCTCTATCGGCTGACGCTCGACAATCAGTTCAATCCCTGGATCTTCGTGGTGAACAACCTCCAGTACGACTCCGTGAGCAATCGCCTAGGATGGCAGATCCGCTTCCGCTGGACCATCGACCCCGGAAACGACCTCTATCTCGTCTACACGCAGAACTGGCTCGACGACCCTCTCGAGAATCGGTTCCTCACGCAGGATCGCCGGGGTGCGGCGAAGTTCGTGTATACCTATCGCTGGTAGGTTGAGAACGGGCCGAGGAGCGCCTCCGGCCCGCAGCCGAGTCTCGCAGCGAAACCAGCCCCGCACCCTTACCTTACGGGTTGATTCGATCCACGTCCGATCCATTCGGGAGGTGTCATGAGTGAAGGCCCAAGAGTGAGCGTGCGGCAGGTGGGCCCTTCGACCGGAGAGGGCTCGGTCCGGGGTCACACGATCCTGATCGACCGGCCGGACTCGAAGGGCGGATCGGATCGGGGGCCCATGGGTGGAGAGCTGATCCTTCTCGGGCTCGGAGGCTGCTTCATGAGCAACCTTCTGGCCGCGATTCGCGAGCGAGAGCTACCCGTCTCCGATGTCGAGTTGACGGTCACGGCCCACACCGAGGGCACCCCCCCGAAGATGACGAGCTTCGAGATCCGGGTGTCGGCCGACCACGCGGATCCCGCCACCCTGGGAAAGCTCGCCACGATCGCGGAGCGGGGATGCATCGCGTCGAACACGCTCAAGCAAGGAAGCACGATCTCTGTGGTGATCGAAGACGCCCGTGCGCGGGACCCCGCCGGGAGCGCATCCAACGCCTGAACGCAGTGTCGCCGGCCTCCCGGAAAGCGTCTATCGCCAGGCTGTTACGGAACCGGTGTCGGGCGTCGGGTTTAAACAGACAGCGGCCGGCCGGCGCCTACAGCTTTGGAGAAGAGCATGATCATCCGACGCCCACCCGACATCCCGTCCTCCGAGATCACCCCCGAGGGTGTATATCTCAATCGGCGCGACTTCATCAGGCAAGCGGCGGCGGGTTCGGCGGCGCTGGCCTTGGCTCCATCGGCAATCGCGGCGGCCGGGCGAGCTCAGGATCCCGACTTTGCGAGCCTCG
>JAHEKL010000062.1:0-7330 GCA_024638345.1 Gammaproteobacteria bacterium
CGTATCGTCGATGCGGACGACCCCTCGGATCTCCGTGCTGCTGCCGGTGAAGAAGACCTCGCTGGCTTCGGAGAGACGACCGACGGGCGTAGGTCCCTCCCGTAGATCCATCTCCTCTTCCCTGGCCAGCTCCAGCACGAGATCCCTGGAGATTCCCGGAAGGATCTGATTCGAGGTCGGATGCGTCCAGATCGTCGATCCGAGCACGATGAACAGGTTGCTCCGGGCTCCCTCCAGGGCGATCCCGTCACGAACGAGGATCGCTTCGTCCGCACCGGCACGCTGGGCGGTCTCATGAGCCAATACGTTCGGCAGGAGCTGAAGCGTCTTGATGTCAGCCCGACCCCAACGAAAGTCCGGGACGGTCCTCGCGGTAAGACCCCGCTCCCATTCTTCGCGACTCGGTCTCCGGAACGGCGTGGTGTAGGCGTAAACGGTGGGCGGCACTCCCGCGGGCGGAAAGGCGTGAGTCCTGTGCGCGGCTCCCCGGGTCACTTGGAAGTAGATGGCCGAGGTGGGAGCCTCGCTCAGCTCGTTCCGGACCAGCAGTTCGTTGTAGATCGACTCGACCTGGTCCAGACCGTGGTGGATCTGGAGCTCGGCCAGCCCCCTGCGCAGGCGCTCGATCCGCGGAGCCATCCGGAGCGGTTTGCCCCGATAGATCGGTGTGTATTCGTACACCCCGTCGCCGAACGTGAACCCGCGGTCGTCCGGTGACAGATGGGCTTCGCTTCGCGGAGTGTACTCTCCGTTCAGGTAGACGATGTCCATCGTCCGGTCACTCTCGTATGTGCGCGGCGGAAGTCGCTAGTTGAGGTCCTGCTGACTGAGCCGATCGAATTCCTCCAGTAGCTCGGCCTCTCGGATCTGACCGTCCTGGTCGCTCGAGGCTGTCGAGCCCTCCTCTTCATCGTCATCCCCCGCGGTGAGCTGTCGAGTCTCCTCGTCATCGGCGGGAGGGAGCAGACCCATCTCTCGCTTGAGAGCGAGAAGACGTCCCTCGGTCTCGTCACCGGACTCGAGTTGCGCGAACTGCTCCTCCAGGGTGTCGCCGCTCAACGCCTCTGAGACCTCCGTCGCCGCCAGGCTTCGTCGCTCCTGTTCCTCGATACGCTCCGCCATTCGATTGAACGCGTCGAACGCGGAGGTGTCCGAGAGACCCGACATGGTCTCGTGAATGCGTCTCTGTGCCTGCGCCCGTTTCTGCTTCGCGATGAGAAGGTTCCGCTTCCGCTTGGCCTCTTCGATACGATCATTCAGCTGCTTGAGGGAGGACTTCAGCTTTTCGGTCTCACTCGCCTGCGATTCCCAGGTCTCACGCAGCGCGGTTGCCCGGTCCGCGTGCTCACGCTGTCGAAGGAGCGCCTGCTTCGCCAGATCGTCCCTTCCCTCCTGGACAGCGAGCATGGCGCGTTTCTCCCAGTCGCGCGCCTGCTTGGCCTCGTCTTCCACCTGGGCTCGCAGCTTCCGCTCGTCCGCGATCGCCGCAGCGACTTCGCGCTTGGCGCCGGAAAGCTGATCCCTCATGTCCAGGATGATCTGGTTCAGCATCTTCTCCGGGTTCTCCGCCCGGGCGATCAAATCGTTGATGTTCGACCGAAAGAGGGTCGAGATCTTGGAGAAGATGCTCATGAAACCCCTCCCTCCACCGGGGAGGTAGCCAGTGACCTGATTCGTCCCATGTGGCTCGACGCGGCGAGGAGGATGCTCTCCAACGAGGCCTGAAGCTCCGAGTAGGTCAGCGAATCGAGCTCCAGCGTGTGACTCAATACGAGCTCATCCCCCTCGAGACCGTACGCGCCGTGCACGACGTCGCTCGCGTTGAGCTCCAGGAGCGTCCTGTAGAGATCTTCGCGAGAGCGTTCCGCTTGGGCCAAATCCATGACCTTGAGCCTCAGGAAAAGAAGCGGAGGCGAGTGATGCACGACTACTGGGAGCCGCTCGTCCCCGGCCCTGACCAGGAACATGCCCTCGGCGATCTCCTCATAGTCCACCTCCATGCGGATGAGGTAGCTCTCCAGGTCCTCACGGGTCAGCATGTCCCCTCCATCTGATGAGACGGCTGCGACACCGTCCGTTCTCGAATGGGTGTCGCCCCCGCCGGCTCCGGCCGTGGCTTCGGGCTACGTCGCAACATCCCTACGTTCGCCGGGGCCGAAAGATTCGCATTCGGGCCGGGTCCGGGGAGTGTAATACATCGCGCCTCGGCAAGCACCCGCGGCGGCGACCCCGTTCGATCAAGCCCCGACCGCGCTGCCCTCGAGGGTGCGCGCCAAGTGCTGGCCCGTGAAGGACGCCTCGACCCCGGCGATCGCTTCGGGTGTTCCCTCGGCCACGATCCGTCCTCCATCGTCTCCACCCTCGGGCCCCAGGTCGAGCACCCAATCGGCGGTCTTGACCACCTCGAGGTTGTGCTCGATCACGACGACCGTATTACCGCGGTCGACCAGCCGGTGGAGCACCTCCAGCAGCACCTTCACGTCTTGGAAGTGCAGCCCGGTCGTGGGCTCGTCCAGAATGTACAGGGTCCGGCCGGTCGCGCGCTTCGAGAGCTCCGTAGACAGCTTCACCCGTTGTGCCTCGCCCCCGGAGAGGGTGGTGGCGGACTGTCCCAGGTGGATGTATCCCAGACCCACATCCGAGAGCGTCTGCAGCTGGGAACGGATTCTCGGCATGGGCTGGAAGAATTCCAGAGCTTCGTCCACGGTCATGGCGAGCACGTCCGCGATACTCTTCCCCCTGTACTGCACATCGAGGGTCTCGCGGTTGTACCGCTTGCCGCGACAGACCTCGCACAGGACATAGACGTCGGGCAAGAAGTGCATCTCGATCTTCGCCACCCCGTCTCCCGAGCACGCTTCGCACCGCCCGCCCTTCACGTTGAACGAGAATCGACCCTGTGAGTAGCCGCGCATCTGGGCCTCGGGGAGCTCGGCGAAGAGCCTCCTGATCGGGGTGAACACCCCGGTATACGTCGCCGGATTGGAGCGAGGGGTCCGACCGATGGGGGACTGATCCACCTCGATGACCTTGTCGACCCTGTCGACACCCTCGAGTCCGTCGTTGGTCAGGGGTAGACGCTTGGAGTGGTAGAAGTGCCTCGCGAGCGCCCGGTAGAGGGTCTCGTTCACCAGCGTCGACTTGCCCGAACCCGATACACCCGTGACGCAGATGAAACAGGACAGCGGGAACGCCGCGTCGATCACCTTGAGGTTGTGCCCCGCGGCCCCTCGCAGGATCAGTCGGTGCTCCGGGTCGACTGCTCTCCGCGTCTCCGGCACCGGAATCTCCAGCTCGCCCCGCAGGTATGCGCCGGTCAGCGATCCCTCCTCTCTCAGCACCTCCTCCACCGGACCCGCCGCGACGACCTCACCGCCGTGGCGGCCCGCCCCCGGCCCAAGATCCACCACGTAGTCGGCACGTCGGATCGTCTCCTCGTCATGCTCGACCACGAGAACACTGTTTCCGAGATCCCTGAGGGACTCGAGAGTGCCGAGCAGTCTCGCGTTGTCGCGTTGATGAAGACCGATCGAGGGCTCGTCCAGGACGTACAGCACCCCCACCAGACGACTCCCGATCTGGGTCGCCAGACGGATCCGTTGACCCTCCCCGCCCGACAGAGTGTCCGCGCTTCTGCCGAGGGTCAGGTACTGAAGCCCCACGTTCTCCAGAAAGCGGAGACGCTCTCCCACTTCTTTGAGGATCGGAGCGGCGATCTCGCCAGGCAGAGGATCCATGTCGAGGGGCTTGGGTGCGCCAGGGCTTCGCGACTCACCGGCCACGGGAAGGGATTCGAAGAACGCGCGCGCCTCGCTTACGGAGAGAGCTGTCACGGATCCGATCGACCGCCCTCCGAGAGTGACGGCGAGCGATTCGTCACGCAGTCGGGCGCCATCGCATGTCGAGCATGGGAGGGTGGTCATGTACTGGCCGAGCTGAGCTCGGACCGCATCCGAGGAGGTCTCCTTGTAGCGTCTCGAGATGTTCTCCACGACACCTTCCCAGACTCTCACGTAGCTTCGATCCTTCCCTCCGCTGTGGTAGGGGAATCGGATCTTCATCTCTCCGGATCCAAAGAGGACCGCGTGTCGGGCCTCCTCGGGAAGGTCCGCCCAGGAGATGGCTGGATCGAACTCGTACGCCTCCGCCAGACCGAGCACGACCGATTGCCTCAGGTGGCCGCGTGGCTCGCCCCAGGGCAGTACGACACCCTCGAGGATCGAAATCCGACCATCGCCCAGAATCAGCTCGGGACTGACCTCTCGACGGGTCCCCAGCCCATCGCACTCGTTGCATGCGCCGTATGGGGAGTTGAACGAGAACTGACGCGGCTCCAGCTCGGGCAGACTGGTCCCGCACCGCAAGCACGCGTAGTGCTCACTGAAGAGGTGTGAGATGGCCTCGCCCCGCGGAACGTGCTCGAGAACCTCCAGAATCCCGTCCCCGGACCTGAGCGCAACCTCGACGGAATCCGCCAGTCGTGCTCGGTCTGCCGCGTTGACCAGAAGCCGATCGACGATGACTGCGATGCTGTGGTTCTCGAATCGGTTCAGCCGTGGCGGAGACGAGAGGTCGTGGGTCTCCCCGTCGACGAGGGCACGGACGAATCCTTGCTTCCTCGCTTTCTCGAAGAGATCTCGGAATTCCCCCTTCCTTCCCCGGACCAAGGGTGCGAGCACCTGGATCCGGGTTCCCTCTCCGAGCGCGAGGATCCGGTCGACGATCTGCGTGGACGATTGACGGAGTACCGGGCGGCCGCACTGCGGACAGTGCGGGGTGCCGACGCGGGCCCAGAGCAACCGGAGGTAGTCGTAGATCTCGGTGACGGTGCCTACGGTGGACCGTGGGTTCCTCGAGATCGTCTTCTGCTCGATGGAGATCGCCGGCGAGAGCCCCTCGATGGAGTCGACATCCGGTTTTTCCATCATCCCGACGAACTGTCGAGCATAGGCGGAGAGCGACTCGACATAGCGCCGCTGCCCCTCCGCGTAGATCGTGTCGAAGGCGAGAGAGCTCTTTCCCGATCCCGAGATCCCCGTGATCACCACGAGCCGCTCACGTGGAATCTCGAGCGAGATATCTCGGAGATTGTGCTCCCTGGCGCCACGGATGACCAACGAGTCCCGAGCCATCCGGTGCTACCGCCCTTCGAGAGGGGATTCGGGACCGCTAGACGGCGGGGTCGTGCCCGAGGTCAAAGACCCCGGAGCTCCTGCAGGCGGGCAACTCGCTCCTCCGTGGAAGGATGCGTGCTGAAGAGCTTGGTGAACCCACCGCCGCGGAGGGAGGCGAGAGGATTCACGATCGCAAGCTGCGCGGCGGCCGGGTTCACCTGCATCGGAATCCTGCGTGCGTATGCGTCGAGACGCTGAAGCGCGCTCGCCAGCCCGTCTGGCTCGCCGACGATCTCGGCACCCGTACGATCGGCCTGGAACTCGTTCGTCCGACTGATCGCCATCTGGACGATCACCGCAGCCAGGGGTGCCACAATCGACATGACGATGAGCGCCAGCGGATTGCGGTCGGCGTCGCGGCCACCCCCGAGAATTGCGCCCCACCTGGCGACCGAGGCCAACAGCGCGATCGCGCCGGCCATCGTAGCCGCAACGGTGGATACCAGCATGTGGTTGTGCTTGATGTGGGCCAACTCGTGGGCGATCACCCCCTCCAGCTCACGACGGTCCACCAGCTTCATCAGCCCTGCCGTCACGCAGACGACCGCCTTCTTGTGACTTCGTCCGGTCGCGAAGGCGTTGGGCTGCTCGGACGGGGCGATCGCGAGAGTAGGCATGGGCAGACCCGCCCGCTGCCGCAGTCGATCCACCATCTGATAGAGCTCGGGTGCGTCGTCCGGACCGATCAGTCGAGCTCGGTACATGCGCAGAACGGCCTTGTCGCTGAACCAGAACATCCCAAAGTTCATGAGCGCGGCGATGATGAAGAACAACACCGCGCCCTGTTGGCCACCGAAGTACCCACCGAGCACCACCAGTAGCGCAGTGAGCCCGGCCATCAGTGCAAAGACTTTCAGTAGCTGCATGATCTTCTCCGTCTATTCTTTCCCGGCGATCCGCGTCGCCTTCCAAGTGTCCTTCGGGCAGCGGTATCCTACACCCCGTCGGCGAAAGGAGTGCCCGCTCAATACCCCCACTCCCGGAACAGCGAGATCCCGAACACCCGCGCAAAATCGTTGTCCAGCTCGCCGAAGCCGGAGCTGCCGAGTCGCGCGAAACGATCCTCGAGGAACCCCTCGATCGACCAGAATTGATTGAATCGCCATTCGACGCGGGCACCCGGAAGGTTCGTCCTCCTCGTGGGACCGAGTCCGGTGAGGGGACGCAGCGTCAACGAGATGAACAGGTTCTCCCCCACGTAGCGGCCCATCTCGACCTCGGTCTCGGCGAAGAGCCCGCTCGGATTCCTGAATACCCCTAATCCACCGACCTGTTGGGCCTGGCTAACGGAGAGATAGTCGACCCCGAGGCTTCGGCTGAACGTGGATCCGAGCTGGCTGACACCGAGATTCAGCCCCGCACCTACGAGGCTCGCCGCAGCACTCTCGACGACGGAGGTCTCACCGGATGCGAGCGCATACGACGGACGTCCGAAGAGCAGATAGCTGATCAGGTCCGACTCCGGAATCGGCGGCTGCGCGTCGCTCGAGAGCGAGACCTGCGGGTTGAGCAGGGTGCCTCCGACGTTGGCGATCACGTTGAGAGGCTCCGCCTCGGCCCGTCTCAGTCGGTGCACCGCCTGAATGTTGAGCGAGGGGTTGATCCCCGGAGTCCCGACGAATTCGATGGTTCCCGACTGGACGTCGAACAGGCGCCCGAACTGCGCGTAGGAGCCGCGGATCGGCTCGAGCGTTCCAACCAGTCGAAGCTCCCGCGCGGGACGATCGAAGGTGACGCCCAACTCCCCGCCGATCTCCACGTCCATCCCCTGGGTCTGCTCCTGACTGCGGATCCAGAAGTCCGATTCCAGCGCGAGCTCCACGTCCACCCGAAGGTTCTGAATGAAGGGATTCTGCGAAACGTCGCCCACGGATCCCGCGACGAGAGTCGTATCGACGACGTCGAAGAACCTGGGGTCATTCAGGTCGATGACTTCGGCTCCGCGGACGAATTCCTGCAGAAAGAGCTCCCCACGCTCGACATCGACGGCGCCCGTGACCCGCGGCTCGGTGAACCGCCCGCCGAGCTGGACCTCACCTCCGATGCTGGCCGTGAGGTCTCGGCGGTCGACGGCACGAAAGGCCGTCGCGGTGAGACGGAGGTCGAATCCCGGATCCGCGATGTCGGCCAGGGAAACCGTACCGGTGACCTGAGCC
>JAHEKL010000062.1:7340-11506 GCA_024638345.1 Gammaproteobacteria bacterium
ACCTCCCGCTCGAGCCTCCGCGTTGACCTGGACCTCGAAGCCATCACCTACCCCGAGGTCCGCGTTGAACGCGGTGGTTCTGAAGCCCAGGTCCGGAATGGCGAGCGCGCCTCCTCGGAGCCGAATCTCACCGGTCGGCTGGACGTCGTCGAGAGTACCTTGCAGCCGGACCCGCCCGTCGAAGACGCCCTGGACCTCCTCGAGCGCGTCCACCAAGGCCAGTACGGTCGCTGCGGGTAGCGAGTCGACCGCGACGGTCAGGTCGATCGCTTGATCCGGAAAACGATCCTCCACCACGCCGAAAGAGAGATCGGCCGGGATCCGGCCCTCGAGAGAGAACAGCTGCCGTCCGTCGAGCTGACCGGTCAAATCGGTCTCGAGACCCAACTGGGCATAGTCGATGGTCCCTTCGACCCTGGACAGAGCCATCCCATTCAAGCCGAACTCCCTGATCAGGAAGTTCCCCCGTACGATCGGGTCGTCCGCGGGGCCCGAGATCGCCAGCGAGAGATCGATGTTCCCACCCGGCAGACCGTCGGACTGCATCGTGCGCTCCACGTGATCGAGGTTGACCGCTCGCACCTCCAACTCGAAGTCGGACTGTCCGCGGGGATCCACTCTGCCCCTCGCCTCGACGGAGGCCTCGGTCTGGGAGGGTCCACCTGGAGGCCCGGCGATGCGCACTCCATCCGTTGAGACACCGGTCCCCTCGAAACGGAGGCGAGCGGGCTCGACGAGACGCCACACGCCCTCCTCAGGCGGCGCGACCTCGAACGCCTGCAGCCCGACGACAAGCGCTTCCAAGTCGCGTCGCACGGTCCCGTCAGTGGCGTAGACTCCGTTCTCGGGGCCTTCGGCAACGAGTTCGAAGTCACCTTCTCCGTTGGACGCGTAGCGGAACCCGCCGTTTCCTCTCGTGAAGGTCATCCCCAGAGCGCCGAGTTCCTCGAAGTCGATCACGCCCTCGGTGCTCCAATCCTCGGCGCCACGCCAGGTCCCCAGGAAGTTGGCGCGCGATCTAGCCACGGACGTCTCGGCGAAGACCCCTTCGGTGATCTCGACGAACCCTTCACCCTGCAGATCGCGGACCCCTCCCCGAAGCACGACCTCCCCCTGGGCGCTCCCGGCCAGCGTGACCTGCGCAGCGCCACTGAGCGTGTCGGGATCGATGCCGTCCAGACGAAGGATGTCTCGCTCGAGCTGGGTAAGCGTGTCGGCAGCGATGACCTCGTTGCCCAGCACGATCGGTCTCACCGCGGCTAGCGAGTCGGCAACGAAGGTGATCGAGAGTCGCCCGTCGGGCTGATCCCGGCGGAGTGCCAGATCGCCTTCGCCGTACAAGTCCACGAGCGGCGAGCTGACCGACAGCGCGTCCACGAAGAGTCGGCCGTCCACGGCCCGCACTCGGGCCTCCGCGTTGGGAACCTCCGCCCTGCCGATGCGGGAGTCTCGAAGGACGAGCTGGCCCGTGCCCCTCAGATCCTCGGGGTCGAGGCCGGAGCCGTCCACTAGGATCTCGCCGCTGACCTCCGTCGGTTCGGGCAGGCCCGCCGCCATGCGATCCAGACGAAATCGTTCCAGGGAGGCTTCGATTCGGTACTGTTCCAGCGGCGCCCGGAGGTCTAGGCGGGTGCTGGCTTCCACAGGTCCACCCGGGGTCGACAACGACCCGGACAGCTGGAGATCGGAGACGGGGCCCACGGCACGGACCATTCCGAACGCGTCGCCCGAGATCGGCAAGCTGGCTCCCAACGCGACGGCGAGTCCATCCAAGGACAGAGGATCGAGCGTAGCTGCCAAGGCGAGGTTCACGTCGTCTCCGGACGTCTGCACGGCTCCCGAGATCGAGACCACCGAGCGATGCCCGTCGTCATCCTCATGCTCCAGATCGCCGCTGACCTGGATGCTTGAATCGAGCTGGCCCGTGGCAAGAACGCGCGCGCGCCCCTCCCCCACGATCTCCCGATCGGGCAGGAACCCCTGAATGGTCCCGTAGCGCAGGGGATCGAGGGTCACGCTCAGATCCGAAGCCCCGAAGCCATCGACGAGTCGGACGACCCCTTCCACTTCCGCGGTCGAGCTCTCGATCTCCGGGTCGTCGTGCTCGATCACGACGTTCCCGCTCACGCTCATTGCATCCAATGTTCCATCGGCACGCACCGTTCCCGTCAGCTGCCCTTCGAACGGGATGGGTTCGGGGATCCAAGGATTCAGATCGTCCAGGTCCAACGGCGCCAGGTCGACCTCGGTCTCGGAGATGCGGAGGAGCGACCCGAGCTGCAGCCCCAAAGCCCCTCGGAGCCGGCTGTCTCCGACCTGCAGGTCCGCCTGCGAGATCTTCCACGTCATCTGGTCCACGGGCCCGGACAGCAAGAGGGTCATCCGACCCCCACCATCGGGTAGCCGCGGCTCGATCCAGCGAAAGTCCTCGAACGCGAAGACATCCGCCTCGACGGCCGCGTCGATCGAGACGTTTGCTTCGGGGTCGCCCCACCCGACGACCACGTTTCCCGAGAGCTCGGAGTCGGGCATCCAGAGCCGGTCGAGGTCCAGGCTGACGGTCGCCTCTCCGAGCAGGAGGTCTCCGCGCAGCTCGGTGACGGTGAACGGCTCGTCCAGGACCAGACCGACGAAGGACAGGTTCTCGACACGTATGAATGGGGCTTCGAGCTCCGGACCGACGAGATTCGCCTCGGCGATCGTCGCCTCGACTTTCTCGAAGCCAAGCAGCCGGTACTCGCCCGCCGCGTCTCCTTCCAGGCGCTCGTGTACACCTCGGTCGGCCGGAGCACCTTCGACGGGAATCCGAAGGAGCAGGCTGCCGTCGTGGATACGCGTGCCGCGTAGGGTCACTCGAACGCCCGGGCCCTCTGTGGGTGTCGGCTCCGAGTCCTCGGAGATTTCCGGGTCCGGTCCGGTCAGGATGCGGGCGACGTTCGAGCTGGCGTCTCCGTGAAGCCTCTCGATGACGACGTCGGGATTCCAGATTTCAACCGGCACCAAGACGATGTTTCGACGCAGGAGATCGGAGACCGAATACCGGACCCTGAGGGAATCCGCGGTGACGAACGGCCGCCCGGCGTCATCTGCGATCCGAACGTCGTGCAGCGTGAAGCCCCGAAGGAGCCCCACGGACGTGAGTCTCTCCACGGACAGCTCGCCGTTCACGAACCCCGGGGATTGTCGAAGCGCGGTGCGCAGGAAGAAGTCGTGCCCAGGCTGGGTGCGCAGCAGCAGGTACGTGAGTCCGGCGACGAGGAGCCCTAACGCGAGGACGGTCGCGAGCATCCACTGCAGGATGCGGACGGCGCCTCTCACGATCGTGCGCTCATCGTCAAAAGGCCTGCCCGATGGAGAAGTGCAGCTGGAGTCCTCGCCACCATGCCGCGCCGCCGCTCCCACCGCGGAACCGAACCCTCGGCTCCAGGAGAGCGAGATCCTCCGATCGAACCCAATCGATGGCCTGCGCGGTGCCCGCCCCGATCCGATCGGTCAACTCGTCCCGGTCGGGATCGAAGGG
Organism: Gammaproteobacteria bacterium; assembly: GCA_024638345.1. Classification (GTDB taxonomy): domain Bacteria; phylum Gemmatimonadota; class Gemmatimonadetes; order Longimicrobiales; family Gaopeijiaceae; genus JAAXGI01. Next base: position 10,861 of record JAHEKL010000062.1, read on the forward strand.
CCGCAGCTGCGACGTCACGACCGGCACGTCTCGGATCGGGTTCCCTCGGTAGGCAAGGTCGATACGGACCGGCCCGATCGGGGTGCTGTATCGGAAGCCCAACCCGGGTGTGAATACCGTGTCCCCCGGACCCAGACGGCTATCGGTGTCCCAAACGCGACCGAAGTCCAGGAACGCGGCTCCGCCGAGCGCATTTCCCCAGAGTGGAAAGCGCAGCTCCAGGTTTCCCTCGACGAGACGGGATCCACCCGTGGGTCGCTCGAAGAAGAAGGTCTCAGGCAGACCAGCGGCGCTGCACGCGAGCGTGGTGATCTCTTCCGGCGAGCAAACGGGCTGTATTGCTTCACCTTGAGGCAACACGAGTCGATCCACCTGCACGGAGACGACCTGAGGCCCGAGCTGGTTCTGGGCGTAGCCTCTCACCGAGTTGGATCCGCCCGCGTAGAAACGCTTCTCGGGGTGAGCGATCCGTCTCCCGCCGCCCGTTGCCGCGCTCAGCCCCCTGAACACGCCTGCCTGCAGCCACCCACCCCGAATCCGACCCGCCAGCACGAGGTCACTCCGCAGACCGAAAAAACCCGCAAGCTCTGCGACTGCACGTTCATAGGTGTAGTCCGAGCCCATCCACTCGGCGGCGGACTCGAGG
>JAHEKL010000329.1 GCA_024638345.1 Gammaproteobacteria bacterium
CCGTAGCGTGTATGGTTTCGAATCCACGAATCCGAGAGGATCGGCCGACCTGAGATCCGCGTCGAACTCCTCTTCCAATCCATCGTCGAACAGGAGTTCGGCATAGGCTGGAGCGGAGATGCTGAAGTGGTGGCCGCACTCGGGACACACACGGTGGTTTTCTTCGAGACGCCGGGTGTACAGAGCCTCGCCGCACCCGTCACACTTCTCCCACACGTCTGTCGCCAGCTCTCTTTTCTGAGCGACGAGCTTCTGCTTTTCTTTACGAAACCAGGCCATTCTACCTCGCTAGAACCGTGTCCAGGGTCGAGCACGAATATAACGAGAGCCGAAGTCATGGCGACCCCCTGCCGATTCGGTCAGGTCTCGAAGGCTGCCCTGCACACCAGAGCCACGCCGACGAAGGTCGTCAGGAGGAAGGACCCCCCGTAGCTGATAAACGGAAGGGGAAGCCCCGTCACCGGCATCAAGCCTACGGTCATGCCAACATTGATGACGAGGTGCGCGAACCAGACGGCGAAGAAACAGAACGCCACCAGGCTCCCGTAGCCCTCGGTCTCCGCAGCCACCCGAAGGACCCGGTGCAGGAACCACGCGAGCAAGGCGAGGAACACGAGTGCCCCGATCAGGCCGAGCTCCTCGCCCACGACGGAGAAGATGAAGTCGGTGTGCTGCTCGGGAAGAAAAGCCAACCTCTTCTGCGGACCCTGTCCGAAGCCCTGGCCGGATACCCCACCCGAACCGATCGCCACCTTCGACTGGATCAGATGCCAGCCGGCGCCGCGCGGATCGACGTCCGGGTCGAGGAAGACGAGCAGTCGACGCTGCTGATACGGGGCCAGGCGATTCCACAGCGGTACAGCGAGAGCTCCGGCGGCGAGGTTCGAGAGGGCGACGACCACCGCCTCGGCCATGAAGGGCCTCCGCCAGTACAGCGCCACAACCAAGACGACGAACCATACACCCCACACGGTCGCTGAAAAGCCGAGAATCAGGCTCACCGCGGGACTGACCAACATGAAGATGGTGAAGAGGGGCGTGCCGCCCCAGAACAAGGCACTCACGAGGATCACGACGAATATCAGGGCACTGCCCAGGTCCGGCTGTGCCATCACGAGCAGGAACGGGACCGCGACGGCGAGGACGGGTCGCCAGAGCTCGAAGAGGCCTCTTTGCGGCTCCTTGCGAGAGCCCAGCATTCGGGCTAGAAGCAGGATCGTCGCAAGTTTCGCGAGTTCCGCCGGCTGAAGCGAAAACCCGCCGAACCGGAGCCAGCTCCGAGTATTGGGGCCCCCGCCAACGACGAGAACCGCCACCAGAAGGACGATGGAGAACGCATAGATCCAGGGGGTGGCCCACTCCAACCATCGCATCGGCACCCGCGTGACCAATACGAACGCGATGAGAGAGAGCGCCAGCCACGCCAGCTGCCGGCGCCAGGCGCCGGTCACCAGCGACGGAAGATCGACCTGGCCCGCCGACCAGATCATGGCGATACCGAGTCCCGCGAGCAGCAGGCCTCCGGCCAGTAGCAGCGGGTCCCCCACACCTTGCAGGCGGTACGCCGGTTCTCTCCTCACTGACCGAGCCCGGCCCCGGTGGCTTCGACTGGCACGGAAATCGGGGCCGGAGCCTCGATCGCTCGGTCGGGCGGAACTCCTTCTGACTCGAGGAATCGCGCTACGACCTGGGAGGCGAAGGGGACGGCGCGAGACGTACGGTCGTCGGGATGTCCGTTCTCGACGATCGCGGCGATCACTATGCGCGGATCATGCGCGGGGGCAAACCCGACGAACCATGAGTGCGGCTCGCCGTGCGGGTTCTGGGCCGTCCCCGTCTTTCCAGCCAATGTCCAATCGCGGGGCCTGTGCCAGTATGCGGTCCCTCCTGGCTCATTCACCACGCGCACCAGCGCCGAAATCAACTCCTGTCGCCGCGCCTCCGTGAGCCCCAGCGTCCAATCCTCACGCACCTGTTCGAGTTCCGCGGACTGGAGCAGGTGCGGAACCACGGGAGACTCGCCAGTGGCTAGCGCGGCATAGAACTGTGCCATCCGCAGCAGGGTCTGTTCGGTTTCGCCCTGCCCGATCGAGAGGTTCAACACCACGGCTTCCGTCCACCCTCTCTTCCCGAACCTGCGGTCGTACCAATCGCGTGAAGGCGGGAACCGTCCCGAGATCTCACCCGGGATATCCAACCCAGTCGCCCGGTTGAAACCCAATCCGTCTACCCCCGAAAGGAGAGGGTCGAGGCCCAGACGTAATCCCAACTGATAGAAGTAGACGTTGCAGCTCTCCTTGATCGCTTCCGACAGATCCAGCGGACCGTGGCCCTCCGGCCTCCAGCATCGGAAGGCCCGCCGTCCGAATTGCAGGGCACCCCGGCACGACGTCGGCATGTATGTATCGATGCTCACCGCATCCTGGCGCATCCCGAGCGTCGCAAGGACCAGCTTCCACGTGGAGCCCGGGGGATAGAGCGCGGTCGCGGCCCGGTTCAGAACCGGCCGGCGGGGATCGTCCCGGATCGCCCCCCAATCCGCTTCGCTGATCCCTCCCACGAACAGATTGGGATCGAAGCTCGGGTGGCTGTAGAGCAGCAGCACCTCTCCGGTACGCGGATCCAGGGCCACCGCGCCCCCGACATCTTCGTCCAGAAAGATCGAATCTGCGAACTGCTGCAAGTCAAGGTCGAGCGTAAGGTTTACCTCCGCCCCCGGCTCGGCAGATCGAGCTAGATCGGACGGGAACTCCGTCACGATGGATCCACGAGCGTTTACTTCCACATAGCGGGTGCCCGCGGACCCCGCCAGCAACGTTTCGTACGATCTCTCGATGCCCTGCTTGCCGACCATCCTGCCAGCCCCATACTCCACGAAT
>JAHEKL010000063.1 GCA_024638345.1 Gammaproteobacteria bacterium
TGGCATCACCCGCTCACGGTCTGGGACTGGACGCCGTACCCGGCCTACGACCCGTACTATGATCCGTACTACGAGCCCTACTACCCGAGGCGTCACTACTATCCGAGCCACTCGTTCGGCGTGTCGGTCGGAATCCATCTGTCCTTCGGACGCTATTGGGGACATCCCCGGTATGCTTGGAACGCCTACGATCCGTGGTACGGCTGGAGCCCTTACGCTTATCGGCCCTTCCAAACGATCTACGTCGATCCCGGGCCGCGCTGGGTCGTGAGCCCGAGGACGAGGGTGGCCCGTGGACTGTCGCCTCGCATCGGGAGCGGCGGTTGGGTCTCGCAGGCTCGGTTCAAGGAGGATCCCCGGGCCGCCACGACGCAGGTGAGAGCCGCCGTTCCACGTTCAGGCGGTGGAGGGTCGACGGCCACAGCGCGAACGGCCTCCGCGCGTCAGACGGCCGCGGAGGTTCCAAGCGCACGCCAGTCACCCAGCTCCGTGAGGCGCGGTGACGTCACCCGTGCTGCCCCGGACCGCTCGACCACGGCGCGTGCCGCCCCGGGGAGAGCGCCAACGACTCGCTCGGCGCCTGAGCGCGGCGCCGCGACCCGAGCTGCACCCCAGCGGGCTCCGAGTGCCCGGACCGTCCCCGAGCGAGCCGGCGCCTCGGGTCGCGATCGCGTCGAAGATCGGCGACCCACGGTCCTCCGAGGAGCGCAGGGGCAGCGGGGCAACTCCGCGGACCAGGTGACCGGGACCCCCCGCCCTGAAGTCCGAGGGGGCAATGCGGCGCGCTCCACGCCTCGGGCGCGCACCGGGGATCGGACCACGAGGCCATCGAGTCCGCGATCCGGAGGCCAAGTACGAGCCCCGATGAATCGGGATTCACGTTCCGCGGCCCCTTCACGTCGTTCAGACAACCGTACCGACTCTCGCGCGAGCCCATCGCGGGGCAGCTCGACGCAGCGAGGCTCGGCCGTTGAGAGGTCCGCTCCCCGTGCCGGACCCTCCAGAGCACCTGCGGCACGACCCGCTCCCTCCCGTTCTGCGACTCCCCGTTCGGAGCCTCGGAGGGCAAGCCCGAGCCGCGCCCCGGCCACCCGCTCGTCGCCGCAGCGAGCGGCCCCTTCGCGGGCTGGGACCCGCTCACCCAGCCGAAGCGCGCAGCCTAGTTCTCGAGCAAGGGGCGGTGGAGCGACCCCCCAAAGGTCTCGACCCTCCGCTGCCCCGTCTCGGCCCAGTGGGAATTCGGGTCGCGCGGCTCCCGCCCCTCGAGCCCGCGGGCGACGCTAGCGTTCAAAGGCGAGTAGCCCCTGCGCTTCTCAGCGGCTTCACCGATCCCTTTCGGTGAAGCCGCTCTCACTTGCGCCCCGGGAACTTTCTCAAGCGCCCCTGGGTTTCGGCGAGCGTGATGCAATTCCCCCCTCCATTGGTCGCTCAGGCCATTCACCGAGGAGGATCAGTGAGTATTCGCGTCGGACGTGCCGTGCTCGCCGGCATCGGCGGTACGATCGCCATGACCGCATTCGGTGTCTGGGTGGTGCCACTCGCGGGACTCTCGCCGATGAACCCAGCGAACATGCTGGCGGGCGCTATGGGCGGAAGCATGTTCATGGGGTGGATGGGTCACTTCTCGATCGGGATCGTCCTGGCCTTGATCTACGCCGCTCTGGAGCCCGGAATTCCGGGCTCCCCTCCCGTTGGCGGCGCTCTGTACGGGGTCGCGCCCTGGCTCCTCGCGCAGGTCGTGGTGATCCCGATGATGGGCATGCCCCTGTTCTCCGGCTCGGTCCCGATGGCCGGAGCCAGCCTCCTCGGCCATTTGATCTACGGCGGGGTGGTCGGGATGATCTATGGCCGCGCGCTACGCGAAGAGGCACCCGTGGTAGCGACCGCCTGAGTCACTGATGCGGAGGGACCCCAAGCTCCAATGAAAGCTTCAGACCTCTTGGTGCGCTGTCTGGAAGCCGAGGGCGTGCGTCATGTCTTCGGCGTCCCTGGAGAAGAAAACCTGGACATCCTGGAGTCCCTCAGGGACTCGTCGATCGAGCTCGTCTTGACTCGGCACGAGCAGAGCGCCGGCTTCATGGCCGCCACCTGTGGCCGGCTCTCGGGAGTCCCCGGCGTCTGCCTCTCCACGCTCGGCCCGGGTGCGACGAACCTGGTGACTTCCGCTGCCTACGCCAATCTCGGTGCCATGCCGATGGTCATGCTCACGGGCCAGAAGCCGATTCGATCCTCGAAGCAGGGCGCGTTTCAGGTGATCGATGTCGTGGACATGATGGCCCCGGTCACCAAGTACACCAAGCAGGTCGTGAGCGCATCCTACATCCCAGCGAGAGTCCGGGAAGCGTTCAGACTGGCCGCCGAGGAGCCCCCTGGGGCCACTCATCTCGAGATCCCCGAGGACGTCCTCGAGGAGTCCGCGGAGGGTTTTCCGCTCGAGGCGAGCCAAGTTCGACTCCCCGACGCCGCAGAGCTCTCGATCGAGAGGGCCGTCGACATGCTGCGGAAAGCGAAGCGACCCCTTCTCGTCACGGCCAGCGGCGTAAACCGCCATGAGACCTGCCAGGGACTTCGAGACTTCGTGAGTCGCTTCGGGATTCCCTTCGTCTCGACGCAGATGGGAAAGGGAGTCGTCGACGAGAGGAGCCCCGGCTATGTCGGAACCGCTGCCCTTAGCGACCACGATTTCGTTCATCGGGCCTTCGATGCCGCCGACCTGATCCTGAACGTGGGGCACAGCGTGGTGGAGAAGCCTGCCTTCTTCATGCGAAGGGGAGGCGTGCAGGTGATTCACGTTGATTTCAACACCGCCGAGGTCGATCCCGTGTACTTCCCGCAGGTCGAGGTGACCGGAGACGTATCCAACTCGATCAAGAGGATCACCGAGGCGTTGGAGCCGCAGGAACACTGGGAGTTCTCGCATCTCGAGCCGATCAAGGCGGCCGCCCAGGCCCACGCCACGCGGCTTTCCGAAAGCGAGGCCTTTCCCGTCACCCTGCCCCGCCTGGTTGCGGACCTTCGCCGGGCTGTGCCGGATCGCGGCGTCGTGACCCTCGACAATGGGATGTACAAGATCTGGTTCGCGCGCAACTACCCGGCCTACTTCCCGAATTCGCTACTCCTCGACAATGCGCTCGCCACGATGGGTGCGGGTCTGCCCTCTGCGCTCGCCGCTCGGATCGTGCATTCGGACGCGCCCGTGGTCGCGGTATGCGGGGACGGTGGGTTCATGATGAACTCGCAGGAGCTCGAGACCGCCGTCCGGCTGCAGCTGGACGTGACGGTGATCGTCCTCCGGGACGACGCATTCGGAATGATCAGGTGGAAGCAGGAGCAGATGGGTTTCGCCGACTTCGGTCTGACCTACGGCAATCCCGATTTCGTCCGATACGCCGAGGCCTACGGCGCCACGGGGAGACGGGTCGAGAGTGTCGACGAGGTGCTCCCCAAGGTGCGAGACGCCATCGAGGCCGGAGGGGTTCAACTCGTCGAGATCCCGGTGGACTACTCCCGAGATCATGAGATCCTGAACCAGGAGATCCCGAAGCTCGCCGACGCGCTCTAGGTCAACGTCAGCTCCGAGCCGGCGGCTTGGTGCCCAGGGGCAAGACGGAAGACACGAGGACCATCGCAGCGATGATATAGAACGGAATGGCGAAGCCCCCCGTCGCATCCGCGATCGCAGCGATCACGAGTGGGCCTACGACCCCCCCGATGCTCCATCCGACGATCATCGCGCCATAGATGGCTCCGGCGTTCTCCGGCCCGAAGAAATCAGCCGCGGTCGCCGGCATGGTTCCGAAGCCGCCACCATAGCAGAGATAGACGAGCGAGCTCAGCAAGACGAACAGGGCGACCGAGCCGGAACTCGGCAGGAGTGCGAAGCAAACGACCTGGATCGCGAATATCGCCAGAAACGCACGCATACGACCGATTCCGTCGCTGGTCCAACCCCATACGACCCTACCTGCTCCGTTGAAGACCGCGAGCACCCCCACTAGGCTGGCCGCGGCCGCGGCGCTCATTCCCGTGATCTCGACCGCCGCCGGAGCGGCCTGAGAAATCAGGGCGATCCCCGCCGTGACGTTCAACGCCAGAATGGCCGTCAGCGCGTACCACTGCGGGGAAGCGAGAGCCTCTCCAAGCGTGTACGAGACGGAGGTTCCAGGGACGCGCGCCTTTCCCTCGAATCCCGGAACGTGATAGCCCGGAGGCGGGTTTCGAAAGACGGCCCCGCCCACCAGGGTAGCTACCAAGTATGCCAAGCCCAGGGGAAGGAACACCTGCGAGACGTCGTCGGCCGAAATCAGACGATTGGCCACCGGCGCGGTCAGCAGCGCTCCGGCCCCGAATCCTGCGACGGCCACACCGGTGATCAGTCCCCGTCGATCGGGAAACCACTTCACCAACATCGCGATCGGCACGATGTATCCTGCCCCGAGTCCGATTCCTGCGACCACGCCGTAGGTCAGGACAAGCAGCCAGAGCTGATCGGGGGTTTCCACGAACGAGGCCGACATCACCCCGACCGAATAGATGACACCGCCCACCAAGACCACGGGACGCGGCCCGATCCGGTCTTGGATCCGCCCTCCGACCAGGGTCCCGATGAAGAGCACCCCGATCGTCACGATGAACGGGAGCGCGGTCTGGGTGCGCGACCATCCCATCTGTGCGATGAAGGGGTTCACGAACACACTCCATGCGTACACCGCTCCAAGAGCCAGCTGAACGAGCACCGCCGCGCCCGCGAGCACCCAGCGGCCTCGGGTGGGAGAATGCGAATCGTCGGACATGTCTATCCTCTCGCTTCGGCCATGGAGACCGTCTGATCACCGCATGTGAAGCTTCCCCCGCCGCACAAGTCGATGCGGCTCAGGTCGCGGCGCCCGCGCGTCGTGGTTCCGGCTCCAACGAGACGACGGCGTTGTAGTCCGGCACGCCGCCCTGAGGGGAGCGCGTCCGGCGATCGATCAGAACCTGACCCTCGGGCCAGTGCACCTGAAGGGTTCGGGGCTTCACAGGCGCGATTCGGGCACGCCCCCAGAGCTCCCCGACGTCGTTACGCAAGACGACACCGTCACCGTTGCGGATCCCGAGGCCCTCGGCATCCGCCTGATTGATCAGAATCGACTCCCGGTCGGCACCCGTGAGCGGGTCCTTCTTGCCGTGAACCATGCTGTTGAACTGCTTCCCTCGCCGCGTCGCGACCATGAAGTGTCCTTCGGGCAGCTCGACGCGTGGCAGATCGATCACGGAGAAGCGGGCCTTCCCGTCGGGCGTGGGGAACTGCCACCCGGCGCAGAGATGGGGTCCGCCGTACTGGAACTGGTCTCCGAATTTCGCGAGTGTCTGGATGCCGTCGTAGATCGGAATGGCCTCGGCGATCTCCGCCCGAATCGCGGCCGTGTCTTCGAAGTGCACTCTCGGGGCTCGATCCGGAGCCACGAGTTTGGCCAGATCGCAGAAGACCTCCCACTCCGGCCGTGCCTCGCCGATCCGGGGACCCGGTATCTCCGGGCTGAAGATGACCCGCCGCTCCGTCGTGGTCTCCGTGACCCCGCCTGGCATCTCGTACCGCGTGGCTGCAGGAAGGAGCACGACCGTCTCCGCCGGATCCACGAGCATCTGGCTGGAAACGACGATATCCAGGTGCACCCTGAGAGGGATCCGCTCCAGCGCCCGCTGACAGTACTCGGGCTCAGGAAGGATCTCCAGGAAGTTTCCCCCGGAGCTGAGCAGCACGTCCAGCCGTCCGTCGTGGGCGGCGTCGATCATCTCCGGCGCGGTCAGACCCGGTCCGCTCGGCACCTCGAAACCCCAGAGCTCCGTGAATCTCTGGACATTCTGCGGGCTGATCGGCACGCCCCCTGGGAGCACGCTGGAGTAGGCACCCATCTCAGCGCCCCCCTGGACACCCGAGTGCCCTCGGATCGGCATGACCCCACACTTGTCCCGACCCACGAAGCCTTTCGTGAGTGCGAGGTTCACGATGGCGCGGACATTGTCCTCCCCGAACTCGTGCTGCGTAATCCCCATGCTCCAGACCAGCACGGCCGTCTCGGCTTCTCCCAGCATCCGTGCGAAGGCCTCCATCTCCTCGCGTGGGACGCCGGCCGATGCCTCGAGCGCCGCCCAGGACTGCTCTGCCAGCGCGGCCTCGACCGCCTCGAATCCGGACACGTGCCGGTCGATGAACTCCCGATCCACCCAGCCTTCGGCGATCATGGCCTTGAGGGTACCGTTCAGGAATCCGATGTCGCCGCCGACGTTGATGAGAAAGAACCGGTCCGTGATCTTCGTGCCGAATACGGCGCTCTCCACGTTGGAGGGGACCCAGTACCGCTCCATCCCGGGCTCTCGGTAGCTGTTCACGACGGCGACTTTCGTACCCGATTTCTTGGCCTTGTACAGGTACTTCATCGACACAGGTTGGTTGTTCGCCACGTTCGAGCCGATGAAGACCACCAGGTCACTGCCGATCCAGTCACTGTAGGAGCACGTGGTCGCGGCCACACCCAAGGACCCTTTGAGTCCGAACGTGCTCGGTGAGTGGCAGACGCGTGCCGCATTGTCCACCGAGTTCGTCCCCATCGCCCGAACGGCCTTCTGAGCGGCGAAATAGGTTTCGTTCGGCTGGCCACGGCTGGTGAGGTAGAATCCCAATCGGTCCGGCCGGCTTTGGCGGATTCCGGCTGCGATCACGTCGAGGGCTTCGTCCCAGCTGATCCTGAGAAAGCCGGGCTCTCCACGTCTGCGGATCATCGGATACGGCAGCCGTCCGAGATCCCTGAGCTCTTCGCCGGAGAGTCGCCGCAGGACCGAGGCGTCCTTGAGCTTCACGGTGTCCAGCGCGGGCATGGTGTTCAGACGCAACAGCCGAAGGCGGATGTTGCAGAGGTGGACCTCGTCGAGGGTCCAATCGTGGAGCCCCATGGTGCCCAGCGAGCATCCGTCACACGTGCCCTCTTTGAGGATGCGCCAAGCGTACCCCAGCTGATCGGCGTTTTCTCGAAGTGCTCGGGTGATCTCGAAGTAGTTGTTGGGACGTTGCTCGCCGATCCCGAAGGGCTTCCAACTCGCCCAGTTCCCCGGATCGATGAGCTTCTCGCGTCGGCGTTCGGCCACTGCGGACCCCCCCTGTTCAGAGAAGAGGTAGGCTGCACTTGTCGCCATAATAGTGTTTCCGACCGATCGCCGCCCCGCGTCGTCTGGCCCTGCTCCCCGACCCGCGTCTAGATTTCGAGGACGCGAAGCTCACGAAGTCTCACGTGGGCGTCGATTCTGAGCCCTTCGGATGCATGGAGGTGGGATGCTTGCTGCCGGCCCGAGAACCGAGCGGGCGTGGATCTCGCGGTTTCGCGCGGGCACGAGCACTCGCAAAAGGGACACCGTCACGGTGGAGGAGCCTCTCGAGATCCGGGTCCAGTGGTCGGATGCGGGTCGCGAGGAGACGCGCAACGTCTCCGTCACGATGAGGACCCCAGGAGACGACTTCGAGCTCGCGGCTGGCTTCCTCTTCTCGGAGGGGCTTCTGGCCACGCGGGAAGATGTTCACGAGATCGCCTACTGCCAGGGAACCGGAGCTACGGAGTTCAACGTGGTGACCGTGCGTCTTCGGTCCGGGGTCACGTTCGATCCCGAGCTCTTGAACCGGAACTTCTATACGACCTCGAGCTGCGGCGTGTGCGGCAAGGGGTCCTTGGAGGCCGTCGAGATCCGTGGCGCAGAGCCCTTCATGCCACCGGGGAACGCAGGTGATACCGAGGCCGCCGAGAAGGTGGCTTCCGACCTCCTTGCCTCCCTTCCCGATCGACTCTCGGAGAGCCAGCCCGTGTTTCATCGAACCGGTGGACTACATGCCGCCGGGCTCTTCACGCCGGCCGGGGAGTTGGAGATCCTGAGGGAGGACGTCGGGCGCCACAACGCCGTGGACAAGGTCGTGGGACGGGCGTTCCTCGATGGAACCCTCCCCCTGAGTCGACGCATTCTGGTCGTGAGTGGGCGCACATCCTTCGAGATCATGCAGAAGGCCCTTGCCGCGGGAATCCCCTTCGTCGCCTCTGTCGGAGCCCCCTCGAGCTTGGCCATCGACGTGGCTCGGCGGTTCAGGATGACGCTCGCCGGGTTCGTGCGCGACGGAGGGTTCAATGTCTACACGGAGCCGTCCCGGGTATCGGCGCTCGACGGCGCGTCCACCACCTATACCGACGACCGAGTGGAGACGAACGCCAGATGAAGCTCTTGCGAAGACCCAGTGCCATGCCACTCGCGGCTTTGGTGACGATCTCCTGGCTTGCCGCCTGTCAGGAGCAGTCGGGAGGACCGGAGCAAGTGGTCGCCGACGCGATCGAACGTCATGGCGGGGACATCTTCGACCGCGTTCACATGGCGTGGGATTTCCGGGGCGTCCCCTTCGAAGTCCTGCAGGAGGACGGAAGGTTTCGATTCCAGCGGACTGTTACGGATTCGCTTGGGCAGGCTACCGTCGAGGTCATGGAAAACGAGGGTTCGTGGGTGGAGGAGGACGGCGCGCGAGTTGATCTGGACCCTCGCCAACGGGCGAGGCTCGAGACCGCGGTCAACTCGGTCGTCTACTTCGGATTCCTCCCGTTCCGACTGGATGATCCACCAGTGCGGCACCGAGACCTGGGAACAGCGGAGCTGGATGGGGAGTCCTATAGGAAGATTGAGGTGACCTTCGAGCAGGAAGGCGGCGGGTCCGACTGGGAGGACCGGTTCATCTATTGGTTTCACGCGGAGGATCATACGCTCGACTACTTGGCTTACCGTGAGGCCGCCGATGTCGAGACGACCCGTTTTCGTCGAGCGGTCAACCGCAGGGAGGTTGGTGGGCTCGTCGTGCAGGACTACGAGAACTACACCGGTGACCCGGACGTAGGCGATGTGGCGGAATACGACCGGCTGTTCGAGGCAGGTGACCTCAGGTTGGTGTCGATGGTGGAGTTCGACGACCTCCAGGTCCATCCTCTGGGAGCCTCGGGTAGCCCCTGAGCAGCTGTACACCCCATGATTCGGCCGCTGTATGGGCTCCTCGCGGGATTTGCGTCCAACCCCGAGCATGGGTATCGTTCGGCCAGTGTGCGTGCGGGTTCGGAGGGCCAGCAGGGCCAGCCCCGACTCCCGGCGCGCTCCCGCCGCGTGGAGGAGTCGCCACGCGTGATCACAATCAGCAAGAGACGACAAGATGACTGAGAAGAAGCCCTGGACTACGCGTCTCCCCCTCCTCCTCTTCGGGCTTTCCTTGATTCTCGCGTGGGCGATCGCTTCGCCCATGTCGGCCATGGCTCAGGGGCCTGGCACCGAGAACGGAGGATGGACATACCTGGGTGGCGACGCTTGGCACACGCGCTATGCGCCGGCCGACCAGATCAATGCGTCGAACTTCGAGGATCTAGAGATCGCCTGGCGCTTCAACGGCGCCAGCTTCGGGCCCACCACGTCCCGCGCAACCGGTAGCCTCGTGGACGGAAGGTTGATCACGGTCATGGGAGAGCGGCGGTCTGTCGTCGCCCTCGATGCCGGGACCGGAGAAGTGGAGTGGACGTTCACCGAGCCCAAGACCGGCCGGTGGGAGTATTCCATGAGAGCCGGATACGGGAAGGGCGTGGCGATGGGTGAGGTGGACGGCCGAGACGTGGTCTACATCAGCACCCCCGCGTTCTTCCTACACGCCCTCGACGCCGAGACAGGACAGCCGCTCGACAATTGGGGAGAGGGAATCCCCCTGGAGGGCTTTCCTCGCTCCGGCACCGTGGACTTGCTTGCGGACCTGATCGACGGCTGGGGTCCTTGGCAGAACTACGTAGCGAGCGGTGGTGAGTACGACGTGGACGCGGGGCTTCCGCTCGAGCTAGGGTACATCACGAGCTCCTCCCCGCCGATCGTCGTCAATGACGTCGTGGTCGTCGGAAACTCTGCTGAGCAGGGATACCACCAGACACGCATCGAGATGGTCCCGGGCGACATCCTGGGCTACGACGCACGGACCGGGGACTTCAAGTGGAAGTTCCACGTGCTCCCGCGGCCGGGCGAGTTCGGGCACGAGACTTGGGAGAACGACGCGTGGGAGTGGACGGGTGACATCTCCTCTTGGGCACCGATGTCCGCCGACCCGGAGCTCGGCCTGGTCTACATTCCGACGAATGGCGCCACCCAGGACTTCTACGGCGGCTTCCGACCGGGCGACAACCTCTTCAGCACCAGTCTGATCGCGCTGGACGTAGAAACGGGTGAGCGGCGTTGGCACTTCCAGCTGGTTCATCACGACATCTGGAACTACGACACCCCGGTTCACCCCGTCCTGCTGGACGTGACCGTGGATGGCCGGGAGATCAAGGGGATCTTCCAGGCAACAAAGCAGAACTTCCTCTATGCGTTCAATCGGGAAAACGGAGAGCCGATCTGGCCGATCGAGGAACGGCCGGTAGCTCAATCGAACGTTCCCGGCGAACAGCTCTCTCCGACGCAGCCCTTCCCGACGAGGCCCGCGGCCTACGACACGCAGGGTCGATCGGAGGAGCACCTGATCAGCTACACGCCGGAGCTTCGGCAGCGGGCAATGGAAGTCGCGACCGCGGGCAACCATTTCGCGCCTCTCTTCGACCCCCCGACGCACGTGGGGAATGAGCAGGGAGAAGGGCCGGCTCGCCTTTGCGGCGGCGGCGGCGGCGGTTCGAACACGACCGGTCCGCCGGCGGCCGATCCGATCGCCGGTGTCATCTTCGTCTCCTCCACGAGCAACTGCAGCTACGAGATGCTCATGCCGGGGATCGAGTCCCCGATGGACGGTCCGGAGATGACCGGCACGACGCTCACGCAGTGGGTGCGGGGAGCAGACGGCGGTCCGCGAGCTCCCGAGGACATCGAAGGTCTCTCGATCTGGGAGGGTCCCGTCGGTCGTATCACGGCGATCGACCTGAACACCGGCGATCATCTGTGGGTGATCCCAGCTGGCCACGCGCCGCAGGAGCAGCAGGACTTCATCCGGAATCATCCACTTCTGCAGGGCGTCCAGGGCGTAGACTACGACCGCGGGCGCGCCTCGAACGTGGCGATGGTCGCCACCGAGACCCTCCTCATCTACGGCGCGCAGGACGCCGATGACTCCTGGAAGCTGTTCGGGATCGAAAAGTCGACAGGTCGCCAGGTCGGAGCCGTGGACATTCCAGGTGCAACCCGGTACGGAATGTCCAGCTGGGTACACGAGGGCAAGCAGTACGTGATCGTCCAGCTGAACGACGGTCTGGTTGCCATGGCGCTGCCGTAGGGCGCTGAAGAGTCGGACAAACGCCCGACTCCGAGAAGGCAGACGAAGCCCCGGCGGACTCCACGTCCGCCGGGGCTTCGTCTTTCTCAGGACTCTTGTGTGAGCGTCAGTAGGTAGGCGACCAGCTCGTCGATGTCG
>JAHEKL010000064.1 GCA_024638345.1 Gammaproteobacteria bacterium
CAAGAAGGCAACTACCTGGACTCACGTTACACATACGGGCGGATCAGCGGGCTCTTCATCACCGACGACGACATGGTGTACGCCATCGACTCCGAGTCGAGTCCCACCAACCATCCGAACTGGGTCAACGGTGTGCGCATCGGGCAGGTCGAGCGGGATTGGATCGACGCCCTCATCCCGCCGTTTCCTGCGGACACGAGGCCCTATCAGGGAGCGGCGGGCGAAGGAGTGGCCGTCGATGCCGACGGGAACGTCTACGCTGCGGAGGGCCCGAATTCGCTCAGCTGGGCCGGAGGGGCGTTCACGAAGTACGTGATCGGCGGGATGTGATCCTTACGGAAGCCTTCGGCTGTAGCCTGCTCTCGAGCCCGACGGAAAGCGGCCCCCGGGTTTCTCCGGGGGCCGCACGTCTTGTGAATTGGAGGGCTCACCCCAGACGGAACGGAGGATACTGGTCAGTTACGAGGATGATGGCATACCCGATCACCCGATTGTGCCATCGTAGCACCCCTTCGACGAAGTCGAAGGCCCCTCGCGGGTAGCTACCCGTCACGAGGACGGCGACCCAAGCGAAGAAGACGACGAAGACGGCCGCGATAGAGAGGAAGAAGAGGACAATGAGATGGGGTATGGCGAGCAGCCACTTCACGAGCGGCAACCACCGATTCAATTCGTTCCTGGCATCTGGATAAGGGAAGTCGAGATGAACGGTTTGAGGGTCTTCGGTCGAAGGATATCGATCGTTCATCAGCGCCAAGTAGACCACCACGCGATTTCCGAAGCGAAGCAGCTCCAGATTCCAGTCGAACCACCATCGGGGGTATTTTTGCCTGAACAGGATCATCAGTAGCGGTGCGACAAAGAGCAGCCCCCCCGCAGCGCCCGCCATTCGACTTCCCTCCTCGTTCCATTCGGACCCTCCCCCCGAGATCGCCGCGAGGACGAACAGGATCGGGATTGCCAGGAGAGGGCGGAGAAAGGTCGTCAGCTTGTCCAGCTGACGCTCCGGATACTCGACGGAGAGGGAGATCGGATAGCTGTCAGGTTCTGTCATCGGGGAACCGGGTCCGGGTTCATTCATCGGTGTGGTTCGTTCTCGCATCCCTACTGCTGGGCGGTCTCAGCCCTTCATCCCTGGAAGCCCAGGATCCCGACCAGACGCCGGTGTTCGCCGGCGGCCACCTCCTCGTCGCGCTGCCGGTGGGGGAGTTCGACGACAACGTGGACTTCGGCTTCGGCGCTGGTGCACATGGTCGTGTCGCGCTCGGTGACGAAGGTATGATCAATCTTCGACTCGATGTCGGTTTCATCAATTACGGTAACGAGACGATTCGCATCTGTATCACCCAGCCCTGTCGGGTCACCGGAAACCTGACCACCTCGAACAACATCTTCCTCCTCGGGGCGGGCCCGGAGATCGGAGTGGGCTCCGGATCGGTTCGCCTGTATGCCAACGCCTCCATCGGGTTTGCCTACTTCGCCACCACCTCGTCGGTCGAGGGCGAGAATGACTTCGGAGATCCCTTCGCATCATCCACCAACTTCGACGATTTCACGTTTGCTTGGACAGCTGGCCCAGGGCTGCAACTGCGCGTCTGGACGGGTGAGCGGGCAGCGGTCTCGCTCGACCTGCTCACTCGGTACCACGGAAATGGGGAGGCGCGATACCTCCGAAAGGGGGACATTCAGGACCGTCCGGACGGAAGCGTCGTCCTGAACCCCAGACAGAGCGAGACGAATTTCTGGACTGTGGGACTCGGAGTATCCGTCGAGTTTCGCGCCGAGGAGCAGTAGCCGCTCGGCGCGGTTGGGGTCAGCTGTCTACCCTCGTCGTCCGGTTCTATTGTAACGCGCCCTACAGCCTAGACGGCTTCATCATCGCGGGACTCGACGACGACCATGACCAAGACGAAACGACTCAGAGAGTTGATCAGTGCGCCGGACCTTCTCGTCCTGTATCCGGCGCACGATGCGCTCAGCGCACGGATCGCCGAGAGAGCCGGCGCGAAAGCGTTGACGGTCGGCGGCTTCGCGGCCTCGGGCGTGCTGCTGGGAGAGCCGGATAGCTCTCAGCTCACAGCCACCGAGCTTGCGAAGTTCTATGCTGGCATCTGCGCTAGCGTCGACATTCCGGTCTTCGTCGACGCCGATACCGGCTTCGGCGGCGTCACCAACGTGATTCGTACGGTGAAGGACTTCGAGCGCGCGGGCACTGCCGGGTTGTTCCTGGAGGATCAGAGGTTTCCGAAGCGCTGCGGACACACCCCCGGGAAGGATGTCATCCCCGTCGATGAAATGGTGCCGAAGCTGAAGGCCGCGCTCGATAGCCGCACCGACGAAAATTTCGTCATCATGGGCCGCACGGATGCTTTGGGGGTCCTCGGCATCGAAGAGGCGATCACGCGTGCAAATCTGTACCTGGAGATCGGTTGCGACATCGTGTTCGTCGAAGCGCCCGAGACGACTTCCCAGATGCGGCGAATCTGCGAAGAGGTGGAGGGCCCCCTGCTCGCGAACATGGTGGACGGCGGACGGTCTCCCATGCTCACAGCGCAGCAGCTCGAGGAGCTCGGGTTCGCGGTCGCCGTATGGCCGGTCGCGTCGGTCCTCATCGTGTCACGGGCGCTGGAGTCGCTGTATCGTACGCTTCGCGCCACCGGATCGACCGTGTCCCTGCACAGTCAGATGGTCGACTTCGAGGAGTACATGGAGATCGTGGGCCTGCCCGATCTGCGCGAGAGGGAGTCGCGGTATGGCTCGTAGTTCGCTCGATCCCCTACCCACACCGCGCTGATGCTTCGCCGCGCGGGTCTCGTCGCGGGGCCGGTTCTGGCGGTGGCGCTGTACCTGTGGATTCCCGAGCGGCTCCCGGATCCCTCCGGAGGAGAGCTCGAGCTCGGGATTGCGGGCCGAATGACCGGCGCCCTCGTGGGCTGGATGGCCGTCTGGTGGATGACCGAGGCCATCTCGATCTTCGTCACCGCGCTTCTGCCTGCGATCGTGCTTCCCCTGACCGGCGTGCAGGGCTTCTTCGAGACCACGGCCGTGTACGCGGATCCCCTCATCTTTCTTGCCCTCGGCGGATTCGTTCTGGCGCTGGCGCTCGAGCGCTGGCGCCTCCATCGCCGCTTCGCATCGTACGTGCTGCGCATCGTCGGCAACGGGCCACGAAGGTTGGTCGGCGGATTCATGATCGTAGGCGCCGCGCTGAGCATGTGGATCTCGAACACGGCGGCGGCGGTCATCATGCTGCCGATCGCGCTGAGCATCATCGCGTCCGACGATCAGACCGCCGAACACCATCCTCGCTTTCGGCTTTGTCTGCTCCTGGGGACCGCGTACTCGTGCTCGATCGGGGGAATGGGCACCTTGATCGGCACCGGCACGAACGTCTTTCTCGCGTCCTTCGTGGAGAGCGAGCTGCAGCGGGACATGTCGTTCGCCGGCTGGATGCGTCTGGGAGTGCCGCTGGTGCTCGTGTTCCTGCCCCTCGCCTGGCTTCTGTTGACCCGAGTCGTCTTTCGGTTGCCTGCCGATGCCGAGATCGACGCCAGGGGACGGCTTTCAGAGCGGGAGCCCTGGTCCTCGGGCGAGAAACGCACCTTGGCGGTCTTCTGTTTGGCAGTCGTCGGTTGGGTGGGCTCACCGCTTTGGGTCCGGCTGCCCCCGCTGAGCAACCTTTCGGACCCTGGGGTCGCAATGTTCTGCATGCTGCTCCTCTTCTTGATTCCCAATGGGCGCGGAGAAGCCGGCGCCCTCATGGACTGGGATACGGCCGTGAAGCTGCCCTGGGGGGTTCTGATCCTACTCGGTGGGGGGCTGGCACTGGCCAGCGCGATCGACGACAACGGAATCGGCGCCGCGCTCGCGCTGCAATCGGTAAAGCTTCAGGGTGTGCCGCCGTTCCTCATCGTCATGTTCGCCGTGGTGCTCATGACCCTTCTGACCGAGCTGACGAGCAATCTCGCCAGCACTGCGACACTCGTGCCGGTGTTGGCGGCCATGGCGGGCGGCATGGGCATCGACCCGCTCGGGATCATCATCCCCACCGCGCTCGCGGCCAGCTGCGCGTTCATGCTACCGGTGGCCACGCCCCCGAACACCATCGTTTTCGGCGCCGGTGTGGTGACCATCCCCGAGATGGTGCGCGCCGGTATCTGGATCAACACACTGGGGATCGTGTTGATCTCGCTGCTGGCCTACCCGTTGGTCGCGATCCTGTTCTGAGATCGGGCTCTGGACGGGCTTCAGACAGGATCCCAAGCTCGAGCGGGTGAGCTGGTTCTCAGGCGGCGCCCCATGGATCGTAGCTCCCGAAATTCCAGAGATGTCCCTCCAAGTCCCGACAGGAGTACATGCGACCGCCATAGTCCTGATCTGCGATCTCCAAGACCACCTCGGCGCCGGCAGCGACAGCCCTCGCGTAGTGCGCGTCGGGATCGTGGACGATGATGTACGCACTCTGGGTGCAGGCACCTCCGGACTCGGGGGGCTTCTGCAAGCGACCAAACTCGTCGTCCCTGGCCGAGCCCAGCATGATCATGACGTCGTCGGACACGAGTTGGGCGTGAGCCACGGTTCCGTCTTCCCCGGCGACGACCAGCCGGGGCTCGAATCCGAAGGCCTTGCCGAGCCACTCGATCGCACGAGTGGCATCCTTGTACCTGAGCGTCGGAACGACCTTGGCATCGCGATTGGTCATCGGGATCCAATGTCCTCGTATTTCCTCAGGTAGCTGCTGCGGTTGGACGCCGCGTAGACGCTTCCGGACGGGTCTACGGCGACCCAATGGATTCCTTCCGTTCCTTCGATCTCACCCAGGAGCGAACCGTCGACGGCGTTCGCGATCCAGACCTTGCCGTTGATGCCGTCGGCCACGAAGAGCCTGTCATCCTCCGTTAGAAACAGCGCGTAGGGAGTCCCGAGGTGGGTCCATTGGTCGAGGTAGTTCCCCTCGAGATCGAAGAGCTGTACCCGGTTGTTCTCGCGATCGGCGACCAGCACACGATTGCGGGAGTCGATGGTGATGCTGTGCACCGTGTCGAACTGGCCCGGTCCCGTTCCCGCGCCACCCCAGTCCTTGATGAATCGGCCGGTCCGGTCGAACTTGGCCACTCTCGTATTCACGTAGCCATCCGACACGAAGAAGTCCCCATTCGGGGCCACGGCCACATCGGTTGGACGATTGAACGTGTCCGGCCCGTTCCCGGTGACGTCGTACTCCCCCAGAGTCATGAGCAGCTCGCTTGCGTCCGGGCTCCATTTCTTGACCTGATGACCCTGTCCGTCGACGGTCCAGATGTACCCTTCGTGATCGACCCGGATGGCATGCGTCCACATCGCGATATCCTGGCCCCACTCCTTCACCAGTCTACCCGACGGATCGAGATTCCAGACATTGTTGGCGTCTCGCCGGAAGGCGTAGACGTTCCCCGCCCCGTCGGTCGTCACACCTGAAACGCCACCGATATCTTCCGGCGCCGTGATCCAATGCTCGACCCTTTCGTACTGGACCTGCGCTCGATCCTGGGCCGCCGTGGCCGGATGGACTCCGGCCGTCAGCAGCAGGACGACGGCCATCGCGGTGCTCGGCAGCCGTGCGCCCATCAGCCGCCATCCCGCGGGTGGGCCATGCCGGGACCCCTGCTCGGTCTTCTTATTCGTGATCGACATCCCGCCCCCTAAGCAGTGCACTCGAGAATCGCCGCTGGCACGGTAGCACACGGGTCGACCGCCGGGTAGGTGATCGCTCGCCGCTCGCTCCCCGAGTGCGAGCTCAATTCGGACGAATCCTCAGGTAGTAGTCGAACGCGATACCGGGATTGAGCTCGCGGAACCCCAGGGCCAACCGGAGCATCTCCTCCAGATACTCTGCGGCGACGAGCGGGCCGACATCCAAGGGCTCGAGCCCCACGTCTTCTACGAGCCTCGCAACGCGTGCCTTGGCCGCTGCGTCGTCTCCAGCGATCGGGACGGTCACAGGTCCTCCTGCCCGCGATGGATCCTCCATGATGACGTAGTTCAGCGTATTCAGCGCTTTCACGACCGAGGCGCCGGGGGCGAGAGCCTGAGCCTCCTCTGCCAGGGACTCTCTCGGATCACGCGGAGAGACCGGATACCCGTCCTCGAAAGACCAAGAGTTCGTCGGATCGAGCACGATCTTGTCGGTCAGATCGCCGAGTGCCTGCATCACTTCGGGGATCGCCGTCGGCGGCACCGGAATGACCACGATGTCCGCCTGCGCCGCGGCCGCGGCCTGCGAAGTGGCCGTCGCACCTCGCCCGGTCTCGCTCACCAACGCCCGAACCCGGTCTTCCTCGGGCGTGCGAGACCCGTAGATGATCCGATGGCCGGCTTCGGCCCAGATCTTCCCGAGGGTGGAGCCGACGTTGCCCGTGCCGATGATCGCGATGGTTTCTGGTTGGGCCTGTGCCAGTGCCCCCCCGGTGGCGCCGAAAACCGGCACCGATGCGTTCAGCAGCAATCCGAGGACTACCCACGGTGGCGGTGCACGGCGAGCGTGCCCCAGTCGCAAAAGTGCTTTCATGATCGGCATTCCTGGGTGGATGACTGAGACTGGGTCGAATCTGGCGACCCGGTGCTGGAGCCGCGAGCTCGCGTGCGGTGGTGGCGAGACGAAAGCCGGATGGCCACCTTGAGATTGGTTTGCTCGTCATGCGAATCGAAGATGGCCGCCACCGGCACCGGACCCGGGTGGTCGGAATCACAGGAGGAGACCGATGTCAAGCAGGTTCGTTGCGTGCACGATTGCGATCGCCGCCGCCCTCTCGATCCCGGGGTTCGCTGAGGCTCAGCGCTACCCGCTCGCTCCGAGAGTCGTGGGGGGTGACCATATCCATCCCTTCTTCGAGGGGTGGTACGAGATGGAGGACGGATCGAAGGTATTCTCCTTCGGCTACTTCAATCGAAATCTCGATCCGGATCCGGTCCAGATCCCGCGAGGCGACCTCAACTACATCGAGCCGGCCCAGTTCGACGGTATGCAGCCGGACTGGTTCCCCATTCGACGCGAGCGTGGTGTGTTCGTGGTCGTCGCGCCTCCCGACTGGCCCGTGGACCAAGAAGTCGTCTGGACGTTCGAGAGTCAGGGGGAGTTCTACTCGGTGCCCGCCAGCTGGCGTACCGACGCGATGCAGCTCACGACCGGGCCTGCCGCCATGGGCAGCAATCGTCCGTACCTGAGAATGGATCCCAATGGGGAGGAAGGATACGGTATCATCGAACCTGTCCGGGGAGAGCCCAGGACCGCCAGGGTCAACGAGCCCATGGAGCTGACCATTTGGGCCCGGGACCACAAGGCACTCGACGCCGCGCGAGAAGAGGAAGTCGCCGTGCAAGTCACCGTTTGGACCCACCAAGGCCCCGCTCTTGCGAACGTAGTCGGACACCCCCCACCGGAAGCGGAAGACGAGTCGGCCCCCGTCCCCGGTCGCCGCGAGGACGTGGTGCTGCCGAACAGCGTGTCGATCCCAGTCGACTCGGCGGACGACGCGGCGAACTTCACCGTCACATTCGCTGAACCGGGGGATTATCTGCTTCGCGTGATGGTCGACAACCACCGGGCGGTGGACAGCTCCCAGGGCAACCAATGCTGCTGGACCAACGGCTACCTGGAGGTGAGCGTCCGACCCTAGTTTGACGCCGAACCAACGGCGACCAAGCAAGCCACTCGTCATTTCAGAGCGGTCGAATCCGAACGCTCCTGAACTTGACCAAGCCAGTGGAAAACTGCAGGCCGATCACTCCGGCGGAGTGGGTCGGATCCTCGGCGTCGACGGTTTCGACTCCGTTGAGCGTCACCGTCAGACGGGGCCCATCGGCCCGAATGACGAATTCGTTCCAGCGCTCGCCGGCGTCGACCATCTCCAAGGGAGACGAGACGCCCACGATCGCCCCCGTGCGGTAGATGGGGTCAGGCCGTTCATCGGAGATGTTGACCTCGTAGCAGTTCTGCGCGGTGATGTCCGTCGGATCCGAGCACCGAATGTAGACGCCGCTATTCGTTCGTGACTCCGCCCAGAACTCTACGATCAGCTCAAAATCCGCGTAGGAGGACTCGGTCACGAGGTGCCCTTCAACGCCCATGTCGGCCATAACGGACCCGTCGCCCTCGTCGAAGCTCCAGTTGGCCCCGCCGATGACGCTCCAGCCGTCCAAGGTGGAGCCGTCCAGGAGCGTCGTCCATCCCTCGTCCTGGGCAAGAGCCGACGCTGGGAAGAACGCGCCTGCCACGCTCAACAGTGACCACCCCACGGTGATCAGGAACACATGTTTCATAGTTACCTCGCAGTCTGACTAGTGGAGCGACTCCATGCCCGTGGGCCGGGTCGGCAGAGTAGGTAGCGTATGTCCAGTTCGAGTCCTTTCACCGACTCGAAGCTCCCGTACGCAGTAGCTCGGCGTGCCGGTCGAGGATGGGTGCCAGCCACGAGAGCTCGTCCTCGATCCTCTCCAGGTCGACCATGACAGTGGCTGCATCTGCGAACTCCGGTTCCCTCCGAGTCGCGGACGCCGCGGAAACGAAGCCGGGATCTCGAGCCGCAGTTGCCAGGCCGTCCGAGAGGCATGCGCTCAGCTCAGGATCGAGTCCCTTGGGGCCCACCACCAAGCGACCCATCGAGAACAGGTTGGAAACGGCCCCTGCCACCTCGACTGCCCGCTCGACGTCCTCGCCTCGCTGGCGGGCCACCTGTGCCGCGAGTCCGTCCGCCCCCCCCAGCAGCGGGACCTCGGCGAGCTCCGGATGATTCGAGATGGGACGATCCGCGATTTGAAGAACTGGAATCACATCCCCCGACTCGATCCGATCCAGGATCGATTCGAATGTCACACCCAACAAGTCGAACTCACCCCGGATGAGGTCCATCGAAGTCTCTCTACTGCCCGGGTACCCCGGGAGATAGGCCACATCGAGTCCGAGTAGGGCCGCGGCCACGCTGACAGACACGAAGTCCGTCGAGCCAATGCTCGTCACGCCGGCCAGAATCGGCTCGCTCGTCGAGTGTTCAATGAGGTCGTACACCGATCGGTATCCTGATTCAGCGCTCGTCAGCCAGACCGGATGAGACGGTGACACCTGTCCGAGTACGGTGAAGTCGCCGGTCGGATGCAAGCCGGAGCCGCTGCCAGACAGCTCCCAGACGAAGAGGGAGAAGGCGCTCACCAAACCGATCGTTCGGCCATCGGGATCCGCGTCCCGGATCGTCCTGGCTGCCATACGACCGCCGGCGCCGGCCCGGTTCTCGATCACGATCTCCGCTCCGATCGCGGTCTCGTAGAACGGTTCCAACAATCTGGAATAGATATCGAAGCCGCCGCCTGCCGAGGCGCCCACAATCCACCGCACCGTCGGTCCCTCGGTGGGGAAGCAGCCGGAGGCTGAGGCCGCAGCGCCTTCCGACGGGTCCTCGAAAGGGCCGCAGCCGGAGCTTAGGAGCGCGACCAACATGGCGACGAAATGGCTGCCGGGACCCCTCAGGGTTCGAAGAGCGAAAGACACCACACGCGACTCCGGGTTCAAGGGATTCCACCGGCTGGATTCGTACGCTTGTGGAGCAGCGGCTGCTTGCCTCGCGATGTCCGATACGGCTCCGACCGACGGACCCGGAGAGTCTCGCCCTGCTTCCAGAACGCGCTTGCGACATCGGCCGCGGCGCTCACCTCGCTTAGGGCCTCTAGCAGTGTGCCGATCACCTCGGATTCAGCGGGAAGGTCCACTCCCGGGCTGACCAACAGCGTCAAGCGGGTCAGACCGTTCTCGTCCTCGGACTCCTCCAGTTGGTAGTCGAGCAGCGACCCACCGAACCGCGACGGCAGCACGCCCTCCAGCACCTGCTCCATCTCGCTCGTGAGCAGAGATACGCCTTCCCCGACGAGTTTCCCGAAGCTCCGTATCTCGCGAAGGTGACGACTCAACCCCAATTCGCCGAGAGGGCAGCCACACGGGCGCTCGTCGATCACACCGCAGTCGTCGAACTCCACGTTGAGCAGCAGCTTCGGTGCTGCCGGGGAGAGCGTCGTTACGTGGTAGGAGTGGACGGTCTCCCCCGTGGAAGACACCTCGCGGGGATACCCGATCAGACCGACCATGTCGTCGAGGACATGAACATCGCCCTCAGACGCCCGGTGCGGGCAGCCGATACCGATGCGTCCCATCTCGGCTGCTCCGTAGTCCGTCATGATGCGTGCACCAGAGCTGAGAATTCGGGCTACCTTCGCGGGGGTCGCGGGTTCGCCCGCAACGAACAGCCAGGTGCCGGTGAGGTCGATATCGGCGTCCAGAGCGGCAACGGCGATACGGGCACCGTTGCTCACCGTAGTGTTCAGCACTGCCCCTCCGCGGGTCTTGCAGGTGTCACGCATCCACTCCGCGATGCGGGTTGCCCGATTCAATGCCACCGGCTCCGGCCAGGGCAACTCAGCGCCGAAGGTTCGACCAAGAGCGATGGTGAGGTCGTTCGCCAACCGGAACTTCAGACTGGGTCTGAAATCCGAGTGAATCAGCGGGGTGAACCACCGCTCTGGAGGGCGTCCCCAGTGAGCCATCAAAAGCACTTGATTGATCCCGCTCCCCGAGGGGAGCGGGGGCCTCCAGAGCGCACAGGGGTGACTCGATACGCCGTGTGCATCCACGCAGAGCAGCCGATGCTCGGCCTGCAGAGCGAGGTGCTCGAGGTCGGTCGAAACCCGCGTGGCTTTCCCCGTCGAGCCCCCCGTCTGCGTCCCGTAGTAGTGGGACAGGTAGGGGTTGTCGAACTGTCCGGGGGTGATCGGAATCTCTCGACCGTCGCGAACCACGGGCTTCCGGCCCTTGAACTCCTCGAACGTGAAATAGATGCCGGCTTCGCGAAGTACGAGCAGAGCTCCCTCGACACCCCGGTCTCTTACGAGAGCGACGAAATCACCCAGCTCGCATCTGGCCGCATGAAGCAGCTCGCGATAAGGGCTCGTGCGAAGCCCGAAGACGCCGCGCTCGGCCATACGGAGCAAGGATTCCGACCGTCGTTCGAGACGGCCCCTCGTGCGCTCGCGCGCTTGTTCCAGGGTGAAGGTGTTTCGGAGGAAGCCTCTGAGGCCGAGCAGGAAACGCCCGTACATTTGCGCTTCGCGAACCATCGGGTCCACCTCGTCTCGGCCGTTGATCGTGTTGGGTCGATCGAAAGCGACAGGGTCTCGCCCTCGATGGATCCCGTCTTTCCGAGCGACTTCGGTGCTCGTGGCAAACCTGTGGACCGAACGTCGTGGGCGCGAGCCCGGGGAAGCCCGCGAATACCTTTGTGCCGGCCGAATGTTCGGCTTATATTCGGTATCACGCAGACGGAGATCGCAACATCGTGGCGAGGCAGGAAGATCGAGCACTCGACGGATGGCGTGACGATCCGCCGGATCCTGCA